>JAUWOI010000181.1 GCA_030612185.1 Anaerolineae bacterium | reverse complement strand
CTATCTCCACCTTCGCCGCCAGCCCTTTGAATAGCGGCATCCCCGTACTCTCCGTGCCCGTCCCGATGAGGGTATTCGCCACAGGCCCCAGCGGGATGAACAGCAGCCCGGAGGGGAGCGGGCCAGGGCGCACGACCACCTCCACCTGCCCCGCCGCTGTACGCACCTGGACGATCTGCCCCTCGTCGATTCCCAGGCAGGCCATATCCTCCGGGCTCATCTCCACCAACGCCGTAGCGCGGCGGTATACCTCCGAGCCTTTGCCCTGGTGCAGGGCCTTCCCCTGTTCGGGCGTGCGTCCCGTGATCAACGTGAAGCCCTCACTCAAAGCAAACCCCTTCCCTGGCAATGGCGCGAATCTCCTCCGCATCAAGCACCAGATCATTCCGCTCGAAGAGACAGGTGATGCAGGTGCGATGGACCTTCATCTTCAAGCCGCCGATCCCATACGCGCCAAAGAAAACCTTGCCATCCCTCACCTCGCCGTCCCAGGCTGGCTCAATGCCCTCAATACCCAGGGGCGGCACGGCGTTGACGTCAGCCAGCACGCGGAGAGTCGGATGTCCCACCCAGACCGCCTCTGGCAATAGCACGACCCCGGCTGCGCCGGCGGTCAGCACCGCGTAAGTCCCCTTCAGGACGCGACGGATTCCTGCCACGTCCACCGCCTCGGCAGCGCCGACCTGCACGCCGAACCGTTCCGCGATGGAAACACGTGCCGCCTCCGCCCGGGCCAGGCAGCGGGAGGTGAGCATCACCTGCGCCTCCTCCTGGGCCAGCAGGGCTGCCGTCCGTAGCCCGACGGGGCCCGTCCCGGCCAAGACAACTATCTTCTTTCCTATCACCTCGCCGGCCGAGAGAATCTTGGTCACGATAGCGGCGGCTGTTGTGTTACAACCATTGGCATCGAGCATCACCGAGACTCGCACCGGGCCGAAGAATTCCGCCTGGACAGCCTGCAGAATGGCCTCGCACGTGGGGACATCGGAACCCCCGATGAGAACGGCCGTGTTCTTCAGGTCGTCCCCGCTCCGGGCGAACATTGCTCCGTGGACCATGTCGCGCACGTCGTCCGGCGTGACCCCACCGTGCTGGATCACACTGTCCACGTCTGTATCGTAGACCGTGATGGCATCAAAGACGCTAGCGAATCTATCGCTACTCAATTGAAGCAGTATCTTATTGATTTGTCGTCTCCCAGTGTCTTCTCAATATCTTAGAGCCAAGCCCGGCAACCAGGTGGCGTGGGGGCCGTCTACCAAAGGAACAGAGGCAGTCACCGGCAAGATCTGCGTCGAGCGGGGAGGATGGTGGCAGCAGGGGAAGATGACCACAGACAAAGAAATACACGATGTATGTGCAACAGGAGCAGACCGTCTGGCACAAGTCCAAGTCGAGGGTTGCCTGCCCCCCTGCTTTACTACACAGAGGGGGCAGGCAACATCCCGAATCCACGGCCGCCCGCCACTAAGACACCCGCTGTAACGGACCGCCTTGCCTCAGAAATGGGCCTAATCCAATTCCTCGAAGCCCTTCAGCCCAATCTTGGAGACCACACCAGTCTTGTAGAGGGCCTGGACAATCAGCCAGCCCACGAGACCACCCAGAACGGCTCCGCTGATGAAGGCCGTAATGCCGCCCACAATAACCGTATAGGTGGACTGCATGCCGAACAGGAAGATGTATATCTCGTCAACGATCAGGCTGCCCAGACCAGCGCCGATCATGACACCGGGTAGTTTCGCTTTCCACCGGAAGATGCCCATTCCGATGTCCACTCCCAGCCCCTCGGCGCCGGAGTAGACCATAGCCATTGCCCCAAAGGCATTGCCGAAAAGTATCTCCACAAATCCCTGGAGGATGGCGTACAGCGTGACCGCTCCTGGCTTGCAGATCAACAATCCGGCTATGACCGGCCATATCACGTAGATACCCGAGACCGCGATCCAGCCTACGGGGCCCAGGAAAGCGAATATAGGAGTCGCCACGTTCATCACAGCGGGCCATACATAGGATGCAAAAACAGCGCCCACTACAGCGACTGCCGCCATGGTCAGGAGATCCATGGTGGAAAAGAATCTTTTCTTGGTTGCCTCAGCCATTTACTCATCTCCTTTCGTTTAGTGCTTCTATTCCAGTATACTTCCTTACATTTTGCCGATTCGATTACCTATTTGCTCTGCTATCACCTCCTTCGTATGACATTCTGCCAAACTTCGCTTGTACTACCCCAGGAATTGGATCCCGTGACCCAGGATGATGTAATAGTAGAAAGCCGCTGCTCCAATGGCGATGTGGATAAGCACAAAGATTATCGTTGACCTGGATACCTTGGCTTCCTCCAAGATGGTCCTCTCGTCATAGGCCCCAAAAGCCCGGCTGTCCATAGCGATGGAAGCAGCCTGCGCTCGACGTATGCCACTCACCAGGAGCGGTACCAGCAGGCTGCGGTACAGCCTGAATTTCGACCCGATGCTTTTCCCATCCTCCCCCACTCCCCGGATCTGGTGGGCATTGAGAATCACCTGGGCCTCATTTTCGTATATCGGTATAAATCTCAGGGCGGCGTAAGCAGTGTAGCCTAGCCGGTAGGGAATCCTGGCCACCTGGATCAGGCTTCCCACCATTCTGCCAGGATCGGTCGTCAAAGTGAAAACGATGGACAGGCTGACGATGACGAGCACTCTAAAGAACGAAGCAAAGCCCTCTAGAATTCCCTCCATCGTCATATTGATGGGTCCCCAGGCAAAAAGAACGCGCACTTGCTCCCCCGCCTCCGGGTTATAATATACCGATTTCCAAAAGGCTATGAAAAGGGCCATCCCCACAAAGATCAGAATGGATCTCAGGTACTGTTTGATGGGTATTTGAGCAAAAATGACAGCCACAAGAAAGGCATAGACGTACCACAACGCGGTGTACAGGAGGTCAAAGTTGAGAATTACTATCAGCACTACCACAAAGTTCCACGCGAATTTCAAGGTGGGATCCATCTTGTGAAAAAAGGAGTTCCCTTTCAGATACTGAAATCGAGCCATTATCTCACCTCTACCGCATTGATGAAACCCTCAACTGTGGAGACCTCCGGTACTCGACAAATTCCCCTCTCCCGCAGAATCTGGGCTAACTCGTAGATATCAGGCAGAACCAGGGTGCTCGACTTGATAGTGGAAAAGTCGCGGAAAAAGTCGCTCTTTGAACCATAGAAGACCACTTCTCCCTTCTCCATCACCATGATCTTGTTAGAATACCTGGCCACCAGGTTCATATCGTGGGTAATCAGGATGATCGTAGTACCGGCCACGTTGGCTTCCCTCATGATATCCATGATATTGTCTATGTTCTTCCTGTCCTGGCCTGTGGTGGGTTCGTCCAGGATCAGTATATCGGTGTTCAGGATGAGCATGGTAGCCACGCTCAACCTTCTCTTTTGACCCATGCTGAGACGCAAGGGGTGCTTATCCTTCATCTGCTCCAATCCCATGAGCTCAAGGACCTGGTTTACCCTGGCGTCCACTTCCTCTGGAGATCGCT
Organism: Anaerolineae bacterium; assembly: GCA_030612185.1. Next base: position 4,584 of record JAUWOI010000181.1, on the reverse strand, counting down.
TCTGCGCCTTCAAACTGAAAGCCACTTCCTTGTAAACCGTGTCTTCCACGAACTGGTGCTCGGGATATTGAAAGACATAACCCACCTTGCCCGCCAGTTCTCGAATGGTCGCCGTGGCAAGGTCAACTCCACACACCAGCCCCTTTCCGGAAGTGGGTTTGTTAAGCCCGACGAACAAGGAAGTGAGCGTGGTTTTTCCGGAGCCGTTCTTACCAATTATGCTCACCACGTCCCCTCTACCTATCTCCAGAGACACGTCCTTGACAGCATGGGTGCCATCGGGATAGACAAAGTCAAGGTCATCTATTTGGATTACCGGCTGCGGCTCCTCCCCTTTGGGAACCTCGGCCTGCTCTGGCAAGAACTCTAGTCGGCCCTTTTCGAGACTGATGGCTTCTACAGCCTCATTGACGGTCAGGGGGAAGGGGGTCAAGGAGACTCCCCTTTCCTCCATCATCAACCCTAACTCGCAAACCTGGGGGATGCGGAGCCCCAAATCGTCGAGGATAAAGCGACCTTTTTCCCTCATCAGTTCCCTGGGAGTACCGTCGTACCTGATGGCGCCATTTCCTCCCATCAGTATCAGCCTGTCCGCGTGATGCATGACAGAATCCACATTGTGTTCAATGACAATGACGGTAATCCCCTGCTCCTGATTGATCTTTTTCATCAGATCAAAGACCTGGACCGCGCCCAGGGGGTCCAGATTTGCCGTAGGTTCATCGAATATGATTATCTTGGGCTCCATAGCCAGAATGGAGGCTATAGCCACCCTTTGCTTCTGGCCTCCCGAGATTTCGTAGATGAGTTTGTGCCTGATCTCACTCTCACCCACGTCCTGCAGGGCCTTATCAACCCTTTGCAGAATTACCTCTTTATCCATCATCAAGTTGGCAGGCCCAAAAGCCACTTCTTCATCCACGTAGAGGTTGCACAACTGGGAATCCGGGTCCTGGAAGACAATGCCAACCTTGGTCCCTAACCCGTAGACGGTGCTCTCGCGGGTGTCCACTCCCTCCACATAGACTCTTCCCTTGATCCTGCCCCCAAGAACAGTAGGGATTATGCCGTTTAGACACAGGGCCAGGGTGCTCTTCCCACAACCGCTGGGGCCGATCATGAGCACGAACTCTCCCGGATAGACCTCCAGGTTTATGTCCTGGAGAACCGGTTTCTCCTCTCGCTGGTAATAGTAGGTCAGGCCAGATACTCTTACTATCGGCTCTGCCATAGCGCCTCCCGCTCGAAGTTTCTCTAATCAGCCAATGACTTCCTCAAACACCCTCAGAAAGTTCCCCCCCAAGATCTTCTCAATCTCATCATCCGCATAGCCCCGGGATACCAACCCCCTGGTAACGTTAGGCCACTTGGTGATCGTTTCAATTCCCTCCGGCCAGTCGTAGATTCTCCCGTCAATCTCTATTAGCCTCTTCCTGTGAAACGGGCTGTCCGGCCACCCCTCGGCAAAGTCCAGCCCAATACCGACGTGATCTACCCCCACCAGTTGGACCACGTAATCTACATGGTCGAGAAGGATGTCCAAGGTAGGATTGGGCTCTAGAAGTCGGGGAAAGGCAGTGATTCCTATGACCCCACCCCTTTCAGCGAGGGCTTTAATCATATCATCCTTCTTGTTCTGGTGGGTGGGCATCCGCGAATATACATTGGAATGGGAGGCGATCACTGGGTGTCTGGATGCCTCTATGGCTTCCCGCTCTGTCCTCTCGCCCACGTGAGCCAGGTCTACCACCATACCTATGTCATTCATCCGCTCTATCAACTCTGCTCCGAAAAGGCTCAGTCCAGAATTGGTGGGTTCCTTGCACCCGTCCCCACAGACGGTCTTGAAATGGTAGGTCAACTGAATAATCCTGACCCCCAGCCTGTGGTATATGCTCAAAAGGCTAAGATCTACTTCCAGGGGCCCCACGTTCTGGAACCCCAGAATGATCCCCGTCTTGCCCTCCTTCTTGGCCTCTCTTATGTCCGCGGTACGCTCGATCAAGGTAGCGATTCCGCTGGCATCTATCATACGATACATCTGAGCAATACGCTTCACCGTCTCCGACAAATTCTGATTCATACCCACGGTGTAGTTTGTCGCAGTAACTCCGCCCTGCTGCATCTTCCCAAAATACTCTTCATCCATTATAGATGCGTTGAGGGCGTCAATGACTATGGCTCTCTGATGGATCTCCAGAGCTCGCCTTTCTTCCTCGTCCGTCAGTCTTTTCACGGTGCTCCCTTCCGGCTCAGTTTGTCTGCACAGAAACCAGGTATTTCAGAAAAAACCTGGTTTCTATCTCCAACGACCGATGCGATTGACCAGGGAAACCAGATCCATCACCTGCATCTGGCTCTCCGACTTCCCACGAATGTATTGCAACTGCGTCACACAGGCCGGGCAGGCGGTGAGCACGACCTGCGCGCCGGTTGACTCGGCCTCGCGGAAGCGCTCAGCGCCCGTTTTGTCGGTAAACTCGGGAAAGTCGTAGCGCACGAAAGACCCCGCGCCGCAGCAGTAGGCGTCCCGCCCGTGACGATTCATCTCCGCCAACCGCATCCCCGGCATCGCTTCGATGATGGTCCGCGGTGCGTCGTAGATGCCCAACCCGCGCCCCAGCGTACAGGGATCGTGGTAGGTGACGACAGTACCAGGCTGGTAGACGTCAAACTGGAGATGACCGGCCTCCACCTGGCGGGCGATCTCCTCCGTCACGTGGGTGACCTCGAAGGGGAGTGGCTCGCCCAGCACCTCCGGCACGTCCTCCCGGAAAGCCCGCATACAACCCGGGCACTCAAAGACCACTCGCTCGACCCCCAGCCCCTTCAGTGCCTCCACATTGTGGCGCATCACCTCGGCGGCGCGCTCGCGCTGACCGGCAGCCAGGAAGGGATGCCCGCAGCACCACTCGTCGCTCAGCACCGTGAAGTCGAGGCCCGAAGCATCCAGCACGGCGTAGGTGTCGCGGGCCAGCGTACGGCGCACGTAGGACGGCGTGCATCCGACGAAGAAGGCCACTGGCGCGACCCGATCCACCCGCGAGCGATCCTTCAGCCAGGATAGGCGCTGCTCGTGGGGCTTGTCGTAGATGTTGTGCTTCTCGACCAGGTCGTCGGCAGTGGCAGCTAGCCCCGGCGGGATCAACCCCCGGTCCGCCATGTCTTCGCGCATCCTGGCGTAGACCTCGACTGTGTCTATGTACTTGAAGCAGTGCTCGGCACAGGCGCGGCACTCGGTGCAGGCAAAGACGCGCGGGATCAGGCTCTCGTCGTACTCCAGTTCCCCCTCCAGGATGGCCCGGGCGATGGCGAAGCGACCGCGTGCGCCATAGGACTCGAAACTACCCCAGGCGTAGGACGGGCACAGGTTGGCCTCCGTCCCCAGCCAACTCAGGTCGAAGCAGAAGGCGCAGCGCAGACACTGGTAGGTTACGTCCCCGGTAGATTTCAGGCGTAGTTCTTGCTCGTTCTGTTCAGTCATCTTTGGTCTCCTGGTCAACGCCCAGCAACAGCACGCCGGGATTAAGAATGTTGTGGGGGTCCAGCGCCGCCTTAAGCATCTTCATTAGGTCGAACGCTGTGCCCAGGCGGGGCATAATGTACGGCGCAATGCCGGCCACGATGCCACCCGGCGACATCCAGCGGCCGAAGAGCAAATCTGCGATCTCGGCTCGCACCTGTAGGCCCACTTCTTTGGCTTCCGGGCTGAACTCCGGGTAGAGGGTGTCTACCCACAAGTAGGCCGCGTTGGGCGAGAAGTAGACATCCATCCCTTTGACACGCATCCCCACGCGGGCAAAGTCCGCGTTGTTGGCGACGTACTCGTGCAGCGCGGGGATGGCCTCCTTGAGCGCCTGGGTGGGTATGAAACCCGCCACCTCGGGGCAGTAATAGGGACGGCTGCCGTAGTAAACTCCGGGGTGGGTGTTGCGCAGCCAGGAGAACATGTGATCCTGCCAGTAACGGCGCGTCCCCTCCGCGTCTTGCGGCCGGCCAAAGAATGACTCGCAGACAGCCCGGCAGGTCTGCACCCGCCTGGTGGCCTGGGTCTCTGCGTCACGAATGACCATGTGCAGGAACGCCTCGCCGCTGATGTCAGCCGGCTTTGGCCCGCCGAAGAGCCCAATCAGGAAGGTCGCTCCATTCTGGCGCTGGATCGCCGCCGCCGCGTCCACGCACTGGTCCACCGTGTCGAAGGCATAGAACAGAAAACGCTCGCACTCCGGGATGCGATGGATGCGCATGGTCACCTCGGTGATGACCCCCAGCGTGCCGCAGGAGCCGATGAACAGCCCGGCCAGGTCGGTGCCATTGGCTCCTCGCTCAATGTTGAAGGGAGCGTCGGTGTTAGACGCCGAGCCGGTGCGCACCACCGTCCCGTTCGGCAACACCACCTCCAGCGCGACGACGTGCCCGCCGGTGATGCCGTACTCGGTGATGCCGTGAGGAACGGCGTTGTAGGCCACCGTGCCGCCGACGGTGCAGGAGAACATCCCCCCGCCGCCGGGCACCGTCATCTCCCCGCCCAGTTTGTTCAACTCGCTATCCACTGCGTGCCAGATGGCGCCCGCCTCAGCGGTC
>JAUWOI010000052.1 GCA_030612185.1 Anaerolineae bacterium | reverse complement strand
GGTAAACACTCACGAGTAGTCAGCCACTTTCAATTGCCCCCCACATCTAGTTGTAGGCGACCCGCTTGTCCCAGATGTGGGGGCATATAGACGATCATCTGTCCTGATGCTCGTTTTACCCCTCGAATCTGAGTTGAGCCGTTTATTGTACACCCCGGCTTTTGCTAACTCAGCATTTAGCAAATCAGCCTTCTTGGAAACCCGCCGCCCTGACTTCTCGAAAGTAACGTCGATTGCATGCTTCTGAGCAAGTTGGCGTAGATGCTCCTCAAGAACGCTACCCGTGATGACAGCAGCAGCATCTTTGTAGTTTTCAGCTAGCAGATGCTCAGCCATCTCCAAGAAATCGGAGAATATCTCGGCAGAGAGCAGCCCTTTGGTTGTCATCAACCACCCACCTTCGAGTTCCTCTTTGGAGGCCCTCAGTATTCCGATTCCTCTTTCCACGTCGCTCGGCCTGACAGACGTTATCTTCTCGTCGAACTCCTTGAAGTTAGGTGTCTCTTCTCCGAAGATGCGACGGAGAAAAGCAAGAGAGGATGTGCGAAAATTGGCGAATCTGCCGGAATCCACAAACTCACCTGCCACATGCCCATATCTTTGTCTTGTACCCAACACCTGTTGGCCTTTCTCGATGAGCTCTTCTGCCCTTGTCACCAGATCTTCAAGTCTCATGAAATACTCCTGATGCTGCGAGTAATGCGGCCTAACGATTGGCTTCACCCGCGCGGCGGCTGCGGGAAAGAGCCTTTGCCACAAGACACCCTGAAAGCGCGTGTGACCGCCGATTTCGAGCGGCGATAGCCGCGTCGGGTGCAAGCCGTGGTTGGGCCGCCTTTGCCAACCGCAGCGACCTAAAGTGCTTGATAGCTCCCCGGATAGGGAGTTGAGCCTCGGCCTATCATCAAAGGCAAAACCAAGTCGACCTGATCATCGTACTTGTGATCATTGAAGTGCGTAATGTTTGTTGCGTCTGGAAAGTCTGTTTCGTGAGTCATTACAAGAGCAAATGGTGGATGAGCCATTTCAGAAAGGACACTTGGTTCACCTGCCTTCATGGTATGTGGCAGGATATGACCACTTTCTTTTCTATAAGTCACAGTTAGTTTGCCACCAATTGGATGGCGACGTAGGATGTGAGACTGATAAAGCCGTAGATAGAACTGGTAGTCTTGAGGAAGATGAGTCTCATATTTGTCCAAAACGAACTTCACTAACTCTGGATTGTTATTTGCAAACTCGGCACCTGGGCCAATGCTGACCACTGAAAAGAGACAGGTAACAGTCTGTTTTAGAAATCGCAAAGGATAGACATCCTTTAACGTTACTGCAATCTCAGTCTTGCCTGAAAAATGATCGGGGTGACGTTCGATAAGAGAGAGTATGTCAAAAGCGGTCTTAGCCCATTTGACATATTCGTCCGCATACCACGAACCTGTGTCATTATTGCATTGTTCGCACAATGTGTGTTCCCCAACACCGCCTTGCTGTTGCTTCCCCTTGACCTTTTGTTTGGTAGTCCAGCTTTCCAAAGTGTACTCAATCACTGTTGTCTTATTGAATGCTGATTGAGGCGGTACGTGTTCAAAACTAAGATCACCTTTCTTGCCGCAAATACGACAGATGCCCGGCTTCTTTTTTCTTCTTGCCATCCTTCTCTCCCGACTGGTGCATAGGCCGCCCAACTATTAGTAGGCGGGGTCTCACTCCAACGCCAGAACAAACGTGCTAGAGAGAGTCCTCCTACCCATCGCTATCGTTTACATTTCCAGAATTGCCTTGTGTAATAGATTCCCATCTTGACCGCGCGCGCATAGTATAAAACAGAAATCACTGTAACGCAAATCCGTTTTCAGGAGGAGCAGCGCAACACCGTTCCAAACGTCTCTTGGATCGCGTTCGTGACACCATACGTCTCAATATCTCTTCCGTCCGTACCGAACAAGCCTATGTGACTGGATCAAGCGCTTCATTCCCTTCCACGGTAAACGCCACCCACAATTAGCATCCCGCATATAACTTCCTAGACATCCAGAAAACTAAACCTTGACAACGGGTTCAGATTATGCTATAATAAACCTCAAGTTGAACTTTAGGATTGGAAGGAGGAAAACGTGGCCGAGGAAGAGTATTACACCATCAGTCAGGTGGCGGAGACGCTGAGTTCAGATTTCCCGGACCTGACCATCAGCAGCCTGCGCTTTCTGGAGAAAGAGGGGCTGGTAACGCCAGAGCGCACGGCTGGTGGCCACCGTCGCTACTCCCAGGCCGACGTCGAGCGCGTGCGCTTCATCAAAGAGATGCAGCGGCGCTTCTTTCCGCTCAATCTCATCCGGGAGATGCTGCGCAAGGCCAACGGCAAGAAGGAGAAGGGAGAAAAACTCTTCTTCCGGCCCCTGCACTACAATCCCGATTTTGTGCCTCTCAGCCCGGCGGATTTCGCGCGAGTCTCTGGGCTGGACGAGGCCCGGCTGGCTGAGATGGAGGCGTTGGGTATGATCACGCCCTCGGCCGAAGGCAAGTACGACGAGGACGACCTGCAGGCGGTAAAGGCGATGAAGGGGCTGATGAACTATAGGCTTGCACCGGCTGACCTGGCCTTCTACATGGAGCACATGGAGGCCATCGTCGAGGAGGAGATGCGGCTGATGATCGGCAGAGTCATAGTCGGGCGGAGTCTGGCCGAGATGGATACGGCAGCCCTGCGCGTGGAGGAACTGACCGACGAACTGCGGCGCGTCCTGCACGCCAAACTCCTGCGCCAGGCAGCGCACAGGCTGACCGACCAATTCAAGCAATTTGGAGAAGGAGAATGAGAGCAAATTCCACAGTATCCATCGTCAAGTGTTCCAACTATGAGCGGGCAAAAGTGGACGTCGCGGTCCAGGAGACAATAGACCTGCTCGGCGGCATTGAGCGGTACGTGAGGCCAGACGACCAGGCGCTGCTCAAAGTGAATCTGCTGACAGGAACCGCGCCGGAGAAGGCGGTCACTACCCACCCGGCCGTGGTGCGGGCCATGATCGGCCAGGTGCGGGCCGTGGGCGCCACCCCCCTGGTGGGCGATTGCAGCGGCCACGAGGGGCCGCCCAACCGGAACCGCTACCTCGGCGGCTGCCACCAGGCAGGCATCCAACAAGTCTGCCAGGAAGAAGGGGTGGAACTGGTACACCTCAGCGCCGAATCGGTAGAGGTAGAGAACCCTCGGGGCCAGGTCTTCAAGCGCTTCACCCTGGCCAAAGGTGTGGTAGACGCCGACGTAGTCATCAACCTGCCCAAACTTAAGACCCACGGGCTGACCCTGTTCACCGGCGGGGTCAAGAACAACTTTGGCTGCCTGCCGGGGCTGCACAAGGCCCAGATGCACCTGCGCGCCCAGGGGGTCGAGGACTTTGCCCAATCACTGGTGGACCTGCTGCTGGCCGTCCGCCCCACCCTGACGGTGATGGACGGTGTGGTGGGGATGGACGGCGACGGTCCGCGCAACGGCCAGCCCAAACAAATCGGGGCCATCCTGGCCAGCACAGACCCGGTAGCCCTGGACGCGGTGGCCTGTGAGATGGTCGGCATCGAGCCGCTGATGGTACCCACCACCCGCCTGGCCCACGAGCAGGGAGTGGGCGTGGGAGACCTGGCCCTCATTGATATCTTGGGCGAGCCACTAGAAGCAATGCGGGTGGCCGATTTCCGGCTATCTTCGGGATCAGGGACCCTCTTTCGGTCCACGGGTCTGCTACGCTTCCTGCAAGGCCGGTTGGTGGCCAAGCCAGTGTTGGTGGCCGAACGGTGCCAGGGGTGCTGGGTGTGTGTAGAGCATTGCCCGGCTGAGGCGCTGTCCAAGAACGAACGGCAGCCAGTCTTTGACTATGGCAAATGCATTCATTGCTACTGCTGCCAGGAATTGTGTCCCAACGATGCCATCAAATTGCGGCGGCCATGGCTGGCGCGGATGTTGGGTGGGTGAAAAGCAAAGGAGAATGAAGTAGCAGACGGAGAGATTTGATTATGGAAAAGCAAGGATTTCATCGTTGGGCCTGGCTGGTCGTATTGCTGCTGGGCGGGCTGTTGATGCTCTACGGCGGGGCGCAGGACGTGACGCTCTTCTTCTCGTCCGACCTGGCGCCGGTACCAGCGTGGTACCCAGCCCCACCCCTCGTGGGATTGGTCTGCGGGCTGGTCGTGCTGGGCTCGGCCGGGTTGAACATCGTCTGGGGCTGGCAACTGCGGCGCGCCGAGGACACCCAGGAGCGAAGGCTGGCGCGCCGGGTGGCTCTCGTCAGCGGCGTGGCGATGATCGCCGATTGGGTCAGCGGCTACTATGGCTTCGGCAGCCTGATGGCCCTGCTGACCGGCTTGTGGTTGATGAGGAAACACCCACGATAAGGAATTACAAAATGAACTTTCAACTGACTGACGAACACAAAATGGTCGAGCGCATGGTGTACGACTTTGCCCGCAAAGAAGTGATACCCGTTATCAAAGAATATGACCGCACCCATACCTATCCCATGGAAATTACCCACAGAATGGCAGAGTTGGGCTTCCTGGGTATCTGCCTGCCAGCGCGCTACGGTGGGGCGGGCATGGACTACATCTCGCTTGGCATCGTTTCGGAGGGTCTGGAATATGCCGACTCCTCTGCGAGAGAAACGGTCGCGGTGCACCTCGCCTTGCACGCTCTGCCCATCTTCCAGTGGGGCACCGAAGAGCAAAAGCGCGAATTTCTCCCCCCGCTGGCAGCGGGTGAAGCATTAGCCTGCTTTGGGCTAACTGAACCCAACGCCGGCTCTGACGTGGCCGGGCTTCAGAGCACCGCCCGAAAGGATGGGGACGATTACATCCTCAATGGCGAGAAGATGTGGATCACACTGGCCGATGTCGCTGACCGCTTCCTGGTCTTTGCCAAGACGAATACCAGCAAAGGAGCGCGAGGGATCAGCGCCTTTATTCTGGAACGTGGCTGGAAGGGCCTGCGCACTGGCACCATTGAGGGCAAGATGGGAGTCCGGGCCAGCAACACCGGATGGATCAGCATGCTCGACGTGCGGGTTCCGGTCAGCCACCGCCTGGGGGAAGAGGGGGAAGGCTTCAAGATTGCCATGAGCGCGTTGGATAACGCCCGTTACGCTGTGGCGGCAGGAGGAGTGGGCGTCATCAGAGCGTGTCTGGAAGAGTCCATCCACTATGCGAAAGAACGTCGTGCCTTTGGCAAACCAATTGCAGAGTACCAACTTGTCCAACAAATGATCGCCAACATGCAGCAGAGTTTTGACATCGGACAGATGTTAGTCTGGAAAGCCGGTTGGCTCAAGAACCAGGGAGTCCGTAACACGCGTGAAACGAGTATGGCAAAGTGGTATTGCACCGAAGCGGCGCGCCGGGCAGCCGATGATGCAGTGCAGATCCATGGAGCCTACGGGTATTCGGATGAGTACAACGTCGAACGGTATCTCCGCAACACCAAGAGTGCAGTCATCTACGAAGGCACATCGCAAATCCACACCCTGATCCAAGCCGCTTATGCCATGGGCGACCGCCGGGATAAGCCCATCCGGTGCGAACTTCCCGCGTATGATCCGGAGTTATGGGGATAGTTGCGAACTACACTTCACGCTCGCGGGAAAGGAGAGCCAGCACGAGGACGACTAGCACCCCGATACCCACCAACGCCAGCAGTTTGTGCAGGCGGTAGGAAACAGTCAGCGCCAACACGCCGAACAGCGCGCAGAAGCCCCAGTAGAGAAGCACGATAGCCCGCTCTGAAAGACCCATGTCGAGCAGGCGGAAATGGAGGTGGCCCCGGTCGGCCTGGCCCGGGGAACGACGGTGGCGCACGCGGTCGAAGATCCGCCATGCCACGTCCACGACGGGCAGCCCCATCACCAGTAAGACAGTGGCCACCCGGCCACCGGCGATGAGTCCCAGACCGCCCAACCCGTAGCCCAGAAAAAACGCCCCGGCGCTCCCCAGAAAGACCCGTGAGGGAGCAACGTTATAGGGTAAGAATCCCAGTAGCGCCCCGAGGAGCGCCAGTGGCAGCAGCGCCACGCTCGGCTGTTCGACGCGGTGCATATGGATCGCCAGCACCAGGCAAAGAATCGCCCCCACCCCAGCGGCCAGCCCGCCGAGCCCATCCAGCCAGTTGACCGTGTTCATCATCCCCATCACCCAGATAATCGTCAATGGAACGTAGACCCAGGGGCCCCAGGGATAGGCGTCCAATGCCACAAGGCCGAAGTAGGGCAAGGTGAAACGCTCGAGCCAGAGCAACGTAACAAGGGCGATCAGTGAGAGCACAAATTGGCAAGCGAACTGAGGTTCCGGTGGCAGATCGAAGCGGTCATCAATCAACCCAAAGAGAAAAGCGCCCATCCCGCCAACCAGGAGACCGCTCAACCGGGTGAAATCATCGGCGCTATAGCCTGAGGTAAGGATACCGCCCCACGCTGCAACTCCTACGGCGACGGCAAACGATACAAACAGCGCCACGCCACCCAGGCGTGGCACCTCGCCCTTGTGGCCCCGTCGTCCTCCAGGCCGGTCCACGATGCCCAGGCGATGCCCCAGACGGCCGGCGAGGGGAGTGAGCAGGGCTGCCAGGCCGAGTGCGGTAATAAAAGCGAGTGCGTACTGACGTAGATACATTCGAAATACTACCCAGTACCAAACAGCCGGTCGCCCGCATCCCCCAGGCCCGGCACAATCAAACCCATCTCGTTCAGCCGCTCATCCACGGCAGCCAGGTACAGCGGCACGTCGGGATGAGCCGTCGTCAGACGGTGCACGCCCTCATGAGCCGCGATGACGCCCACGAATTTGATGCGCCCGGCCCCCCAATGCTTGAGGATATCCACCGCCGCCACCGCCGATCCGCCTGTAGCGAGCATAGGATCGAGGATCAGGCAAACGTCCACAGTCGGGCTGACCGGGAGGCGGCTGTAGTATTCCACCGGCTCCAGCGTTTGCTCGTCACGGAAGAGACCGATGTGCCACACCTCGGCGCTGGGCATCATATTCCAGATTCCCTCCACCATCCCCAGCCCGGCGCGCAGGATAGGGACGAGGCCAACCCGCTCTCGCAGCCGGTAGCCATCGGCCTGTCCAAGTGGGGTCATCACCATCACCTCTTTCGTCGCCAGATCGGCCGTGGCCTCGTAGGCGATCAGAATAGCGATCTCCCCCAGCAGTTCGCGGAACTTCTTGGGGTTGGTGCGCTGGTCTCGCAGAAGGGCCATCTTATGCCGCACCAGCGGATGGGTCGAAATATGCACTTGTGAGACCACGTTTCACCTCCTGGAGGACTGCGCTCTGAGGCTTGAATTGTACCCCCTAGCCTGCCACTTGTCAAAGCGGTGTTTCACTGTATAATCCACTCTTGAAATGCATGAGCGCATCATTTCACCCCAACCCCAGGAAGACGAAGTCAAACGCGACCGGGCACTGCGCCCGCAGCGCCTGGCCGATCTGATAAACCAGGACCGCGTGCGAGAAAACCTCGCCATCCTGATTGAGGCGGCCAAACGGCGTAACGAAGCGCTTGATCACGTGTTGTTCTACGGGCCCCCAGGTCTGGGCAAGACGACGCTCGCTCACGTAACCGCTAATGAGATGGATATGCCAATCCGAGTCACCTCCGGCCCGGCCATCGAACGGGCCGGCGACCTGGCCGCCATCCTTAGCAACCTGCGTGAGAAAGAGATACTCTTCATTGACGAAGTGCACCGCCTGGGCCGGGTCGTCGAGGAGATTCTCTACCCGGCGATGGAGGACTTCGCGCTCGATTTTGTCATCGGTAAGGGTCCCAGCGCCAGGAGTATCCGGCTCAAACTACCACACTTCACCATCGTAGGAGCCACCACCCGCCTGGCACTGCTGACCGCCCCACTGCGGGCACGCTTCGGAGCCACCTTCCGCGTGGACTTCTACGACCAGGAGGCACTGGAGGCCATCGTGCGCCGCGGTGCATGGGTGCTGGAAGTGGAGATAGACGACGCCGGGATAGCGGAGATCGCCCAGCGTGGCCGGGGTACGCCCCGTGTGGCGCTACGGCTGCTCAGGCGCGTGCGCGACTTTGCCCAGGTGCGCGCCGATGGGCGCATCACCGCCGCAGTGGCCTGTGACGCGCTGGGGCTGCTGGAGGTGGACGAGCGCGGACTGGACGACCTGGACCGGCGCGTGCTGCGTACCATCATCGAGAAATTCGGCGGCGGGCCTGTGGGACTGGACACCGTCGCGGCTGCCGTGAGCGAGGAACCCGACACGATCATGGACGTGGTCGAGCCATATCTGCTGCAACTTGGCTTCCTGGACCGCACGCCCCGAGGACGAGTAGCAACTGCGCGAGCCTACGAACACCTGGGCCTGCCCTACCAACAACCGGAGCAGCCCACGCTGTTATGAAGAAACAGGGCTATTAACTGATCCTGTACCAAGAGACCAGGTTTCGTAACTGCTCAGGCTCTTCCTAAAACAGGCACAAATAGCACACGGATACACACAGATGAAACAGATTCTCACGAATTCTCTTGTCTTTATCTGTGTACATCCGTGTGATCCGTGTTGATCCGTGTTCTATTTGTAGCTGAGGGCAGTAACAATCTCCCCTCAGCCATCCAACGCCACCACTCCACGACGGATGGCAAACCGCACCAGGCCGGCCGTGTGATGGATGTCCAGTTTGGCCATCAGGTTCGACTTGTGCTTCGCCGCCGTGCGAGGGCTGATGCACAAAAGGTCAGCGGTCTCGCGCATGCTTTTCCCCTCGGCTACCAGTTGTAACACCTCCCGCTCACGCTCGGTCAACAGTTCGTACCGGTCCTGGGTTTGCGGGGCTTCTGCCTGCTGGAGGTAACTATTGATGACCCTTCGGGCAATGGTGGGGCTTAGGAAGGATTCCCCCCGCTGTGCCGCGCGGATAGCCATTATCAACTCGGTATCCACCGACTGCTTCAGCACGTAGCCCAACGCACCCGCCTGCAACGCCCGGAGGATATACTCATCCCCCCCGTGCATCGAGAGCATCACTACCGCCACCTCTGGAGTGCGGGAGACGATTTGGCGTGTGGCCTCGATCCCATTGAGGAGCGGCATCGAGATGTCCATCACTACCACGTCTGGCTGCAACGACTCGGCCAGTTGTACTGTTTCGCGCCCGTCGCCGGTCTCGCCCACTACTATGATGTCCGATTGCGCCGACAGCAGCGACCGTAACCCTTGTCGCACGATGCGGTGGTCATCGGCCAATAGTACACGAATGGGCACTGAAGCCTCCAATAAGATAAAAAGTAAGTATTCAGGGGAGTGAGGAAAACGCTCGCCAAGACCTCCGAGGTTTACAAAATGGTGCTCTCTCGACGACTTTGAGCGGCAGACAACCCACTTTTCAAGCCAAATTGCGGCCAAAACCTCGGAGGTCTGAACGCTTACGATAAAAAATCAGCGTGCATCTGCGTCAATCTGCATCCTACTCGGAAGCCAGATCTCTATTTTCGTTCCCTGACCAGGTACAGCGGTGATTTTCACCCGGCCCTGGAGAAGCGCCACCCGCTCCTGGATGCCTAATAGCCCCATACACCCTTCGGCTATGGCTGCCTTCAGCCGCTGCGCCGGGTCGAAGCCTCGCCCGTCGTCGGCCACGCACGCGTACACCTCTTCGCCGTCAATCCGCAGGCTGACCTGGACGTGGCGGGCCGCTGCGTGACGCACGATGTTGGCCATCGCTTCCTGGATGATACGATACATCGCCGTTTCCACCCGCTCGGGCAGTCTGCCGATAGTCGCATCCAGATCACTGGTCACGTCCAGGCCGGTGCGCTTGATGAATCCGTTCACGTAGCCGCGCAGGGCTGGCACCAGCCCCAGGTCATCCAGCGCGGCTGGTCGCAGTTCCAACGCCAGCCGGCGTATTTCCTCCATTGTGGACTCGACCAGAGCATGGCAGTTGGCCAGTTGCTCGTGCAGGGCGGTAGCTTGACCCGGCAGAGCGCCCTCCAATACCGCCAGATTGAGCTTGAGGACCATCAGCGCCTGCCCCACCTCGTCGTGCAGTTCGCGGGCGATACGCCGCCGCTCCTCCTCCTGTGCCTGAACGATCTGCCCTATCAATTGGCGCAACTGATCTCCGGCCACCCGTTCTCCTCCCAAAGTCCACTTTCATTATACAACACAACTCTCAATATCACTACTCAGGTGGAACACGCTTCTAAGAAACAAGTGCGTTGCCCCCAGAGCCAGGGGATTTGCGTTCCTCCCGACAGAAAAATACAGTCATCTGCGGGCCGAACTACGTCATTTTGCCCATGACAGGACAGGTGACTTCGTGTATACTTTGGTTGGTGGTCACTACTCAGGTGCAACGCACTATGGAACTATCCCCATACCTTGATCCCGACTGGCTATCCGCCATAGCCCGGCGCGTGGCCGAGCAGACCGACCGCGCTGTCCAGATACTGGACGTGGACGGTCGCCTGCTCTGTGTACTGGGGGAACCGGCCCCATCCGCCGTTGAGGAACCTATCATCGTCTCGGGGCAGCCCGCCGGTGTCGTGCGGGTCGATGGGAGCGACGGGCCGGCGTTAGCCCTCGCTGGCCTCCTGGCCAACCTGGTGAGCGCCCACGCCAGTGCCGAAGTTGAACTAACAAACCTGTCCGACGAACTGCTCACCAAGTACGAAGAGATCAATCTGCTTTACGACATAGGCGCTGTGCTCAGCCCATTGTTGGACGAAGGCACCATCGGCCGCATCGCACTGGACAGGGCACTCCAGGTCATTGGGGCCAAGCGGGGCGCTGTGCTGGTGGCCGACCCACAGACGAGCACCTGGTGCGTCAGCGCCGAGCAGACCGATTCCGGCGGTCACGCCGTGGCCGACCCCGACAAGCCGGGCCCACTGTTGAGCAACGTGCTCGATACCGGCCAACCGCTGCTCGTCGAACGGTTAGAGGATTACCCCGACCTGAGCCCCGCAGAGCAGGAGCGCTGTGGTGAGGGCTCATTCCTGGCTGTACCCCTCGCGCCTCCGGGCGGCGACGCGCTGCTGGGCGTGATCTTACTGCTTGGCAAGCAGCCCGCCGGCGTCTTCACCGCCAACGACCAGAAACTCCTGACCACCATCGCTGGTCAGGTCGCCACCGCCATCCAGAACCGGCGGCTGGTGGCCGAAGTGCAGGCCACCCAGCGACTGAAACACGACCTGGAGATCGCCCAGCGCATCCAGGCCGGGCTGTTGCCGGAGCGCCCTCCAATCATCCCAGGCGTAGACCTGGCGGGGCTGTGCATCCCGGCTGCTTCCGTCGGCGGCGATTACTACGACTTTTTCACCATCGGTGATCAGGTAAACCTGGTGCTGGCGGACGTATCGGGACACAGCATAGGGGCGGCGCTGGTGATGGCGGCCACGCGCAGCGTTCTGCGCGCCCAGGCGATGGACGGCCACGCGCCCGCCGAGATCCTGGCCCACACCAACCAGGTGATGAGCGATGACATGGCCCGCGCCAGCCTGTTCATCACCGGCTTCTATGCCCGCTACGACCCGGCTACCTGGACCTTGTGCTACGCCAATGCCGGCCATAACCTGCCCATCCTCTACCGGGCAGACAGTGCTAAGATCGAACTGCTGGACGCCGATGGTATCATCCTGGGCGTGCTGCCCGACATGCTCTTTGAGGAGAAGCAGATTACTCTGTCGTCTGGTGACGTGCTGGTTTTATACACCGACGGCATCACCGAGGGGCGAAACCTGGCCGGCGAGCAATTTGGCGAGCAGCGGCTCTACCGTGTGATCGCGGAGATAGCCGACGCCCCGGCTCAGGCCATCGCTGATGGGATTCTGTCCGCCGCCCGCGTCCACGGTCGAGGTGTGGATCAGTATGACGATATCTCACTTATCGTGATGAAGGTGGCAGCATGACACCAACCTGGACCACCGACGACCTGGCAGGCTGGCTGGCGCACGACCTGCGCACCCCGTTGGGCGCTATCACCGGCTTCGCCGAGGTGTTGCTGGACGACAGCGAAATGGATCCGGACGCCCGCCGGGAGTTCCTGACCATCATTTACGGCGAAGCCCATCGCCTGGCGCGTTTGGTGGAACAGGCCGTCCGGCTGGTGCGGCTTGAGCGGGAGGCGGCCACGTGGCAGATCGGTGACGTAGCGGTGAGCCACTGGCTGGAAGACAGCCGGCAGCGTGCCGCTGCAGAGATGAATGCGCTGGGGGTGACAGTGGAACTCTCGCCCCCCGAGGGGAGCCCGACCGCGCGCGGAGCGGAGCGCCCCCTGACCGATGCCCTGGCGGGGCTGTTGGTCGGCGTGAGCGAGTTCGCCGGGCCAGGCGCGACATTACGACTGGCGGCCTCGAGCGATGAGTCCACCGTCACGCTGACCCTGTACAGCGACACATTCAGCCTCAGCGATGACGAGGCAGTCAAGGCCTTCCAGCCCTTCCAACGGTTGGGCAACGCCCCACGACACGACCCCGTGGCGGCTGGCATGGAACTGGCCCTGTGTGCGGCCATCGTCGCCCGCCACGGTGGGCGCGTCTGGGCGAGGCCGGAGGGAGAAGGAACCTGCTTTGGCATCATCCAGCCCCTGGCCGGGGCGAAGGCCGTGCTAAGACCAGCAGAAATCATTCCTTTATCCGCTCAGAAACCCGCAGCGCCCGTGCATCGGGAGAGTGTCGCCCCGGTCCAGCCTTCGGCGGGTATGGAAACCCGCCCTACGGCAGGTGTTGAAACCCACCCTAGTCCCCAGCCGGTCAACCGGGACCACATCCTGGTCGTGGACGATCAGCCCTTCATCCGCCGCTCCCTCTCGCTGGCCCTGCGGCGAGCGGGCTACCAGGTGAGCGACGCCGTAAATGGCGCCGAAGGGCTGGAGCAGATCCGCGCCCAACGGCCGGGCCTGGTCTTTCTCGACCTGATGATGCCGGTCATGGACGGCTTCGAGACCTGCCGCCGCGTGCGGGCCGACCCAACGCTGGCTGGCACGCGCATCATCATGCTCACCGCCAAGGGGGAGGCGCTGGACGAAGAACGGGGCCGGGCGTTGGGCGTGGATGAGTATATCACCAAACCCTTCAGCCCATCGGCCGTCGTCAGCCGTGTGCGGGAGATACTGGGATGAGCCGCCCACAACTACTCCACTGGTCCACGCTCTTCCGCTGCCTGGCCGAGCACGAGGAGTACGAGGAACGGCTGGACGGACTGCTGGAGATCATCAGTGCCAGCACCAGCCTGCCCGTCGCGGCTCTCTACATGGCCGACGATCCAGAGAGCCGTTTCCACCTGGTTCGTCTCCGCCGGCCACTGTCAGAGGAAAAACCGCCCCCCGCAAAGTCGCGCGGGCGTGTCGCCTTCCTGGGGGGCGCACTTGGCGGGCATTTCGGCCGGGAGGAATACACCATCCCTCGCCTCGTCTCCACTCCCCTGGGCGCTCTCTACTCCGTGCCGTTGATGCGGGAGGCACGGTCAGAGCCCGGCTCCAGTGCCGACGCGCCACAGGTCGAGCAGGTCGGCATCATCCAGGTGGGCCCCATGGGGGGCGAACCAGGACGGCGTCTGTGCCGGCAACTCGAATCATTGGCCCCTCCGCTGGCCCACGCCGTCGCCCTGGCCCATGAGCGGGCGCAACTGGCCGACCGGGTGGCCGCCTTCGAGACGCGCGCCGATGTCAGCCGGCAGATGCTCCGCTCCGCCTTTGAACTGGACCAATTCCTGACCTTACTCCTGGATCTGGCGGTTCGCGCCAGCAAGGCCGAGGCCGGATTCATCTCCCTGGCTGACGAGGATGGGGTGGTCAGCCTGCACACCGCCGTCGGATTGCCGGAGGGACTGCTGGACGACGTGGACCTGACCCCCGGCACAGGTTTCCTGGACTGGCTGGATGAGGCAGGGTCTTCCCTCTATGTAGCCGATTTCGAGCGCGCAGCCGAACTGGGGTTACGCACCATCCTGGCCGTGCCGCTGGTCGAGCAGAGAGCCGTGCTGGGCGTGTTGGGCCTGGTCAGTTTCAGCGAGGGACGTACCCCAGCCGCCCACAGCCTTACGCTGCTGGGCGTCCTCGCCGAGCAGATCCAATTGGTGCTGGGCAACGTCCGGTTGCTCGAACTCTTCAACCAGCAATACGTGGGCACCATCCATGCGCTGGCGCGTGCCCTGGACGCCCGCTATCCCCACACCGCTGCTCACCATCGCCGCGTCACCGGCGTGGCGCTGGAGATCGCCGAGGAACTGGGATGGGGCGCTGGGCAGCTAGAGACGCTACGTGTCGCCGGGCTGGCCCACGACGTGGGGCTCTGCGGCATCGTCGAGGTCGAGCATGGCTACCAGGCCGACTTCCACCACCCCACCGTCGGCGCCGATATG
>JAUWOI010000100.1 GCA_030612185.1 Anaerolineae bacterium | reverse complement strand
ATACAACACAGCGGCGGCACCGTTGGCGTGAGCACCGTCCTCGCCCTGGTGCCGGAAGAGAACCTCGCTGTGGCTGTGCTCTCGAACACACAAAGCCCGTGGCCGGACGCGATACTGATCGAGATCGTATGCACGCTCTTGTCCGGCCAACCGGAAGAATTTCTTCCTCCGGTCAACGGGACAGCCGATGAGCCGCCGTTCGCGCCGGTCCCGGAGATTGTTGGCTCGTGGGAAGGGCTGGTTCACACCTACGAGGGAGAGGTTGCTCTTGTTCTGGAGATAGGGGAATCCGGCAGCATCTATGCCACGCTGGGTGAACAGCCTCGCACACTGCTTCAGAGCGTGAGCTACCAAGATAATCTTCCCCAGTTCATGAACGCAGGTGGCGGGCCTTTCCTGCGAGGGTGGATGCGGGGCGAACTTGAGACCGCAGACGTGAACCGAGGGCGGCCCTGCAAACTGTGGCTCGAGTTGAAGCGCCGGGACAACGTGCTCAACGGGTCGCTGATCGCGTTCTCCCAGAGAGAGATTTACACCGGGCCGCTCGCGCACTGGGTAGAGTTAAGAAAGAGGGCTGGAGAATAGATATGGACATTCGAGAGTACAATCGTATCGCGTGGGACGGAGAAGTAAAACGTGGAAACAGGTGGACCATTCCGGTCAGCGAAGCGGTGATCGCCGCTGCAAGACAGGGACAATGGGAAATCCTCTTGACGCCCGCGAAGCCGGTCCCGAGGGTCTGGTTCCCTGATCTAGAAGGCATTGATGTCCTCTGCCTGGCTTCGGGCGGAGGGCAACAAGGCCCAGTTCTGGCTGCGGCCGGAGCAAGGGTAACTGTCCTCGATAACTCACCCAGGCAGTTGGAGCAGGATCGGTTCGTCGCCGAGCGGCACGCGCTCCCCATCGCCACAGTCGAAGGTGACATGGCCGACCTTTCTATGTTCTCCGACCAACGCTTCGATCTCATCGTCCACCCGGTTTCCAACGTGTTCGTCCCTGACGTCCGCCCTGTGTGGAAGGAAACGTTCCGGGTATTACGTCGTGGGGGTGTTCTGTTGGCCGGTTTCTCGAACCCGGTCACTTATCTCTTCGATTACGATCTTGCTGACCGCACCGGCATCCTCCAGGTCAAGTACGCGCTCCCTTACTCTGATTTGGCCAGCCTGCCCACAGAGGAAAGGCAGCGGTATATCGAAACAGGAACGCCTCTCGAGTTCAGCCATACGCTGGAGGAGCAGATCGGTGGGCAACTCGACGCCGGTTTTCTGCTCACCGGTTTCTTCGAGGACGCTTACCCTGAAGGCGAAAACGACCTGCTCACGAACTACATGCCGACCTTCATCGCCACGCGAGCGATAAAGCCGTATCACAAAACACGAAAGGAGGATCTAGTATGACTGAGATCTCTATTCGTATTGAGAACCTCACCCGCGACTTTGGGACGATGCGAGCCGTGGACGACCTCTCTCTGGAGATTCCGGCCGGAATCATCTTCGGCTTCCTGGGTCCCAACGGCGCCGGCAAGACCACCACCATCAATCTGCTGCTGGGCCTGCTGGAGCCGACCAGCGGGCGAGCCGAGGTGCTGGGCTTTGATACCCAAACCCAGGGCGACAAAGTCCGCACCCGCGCCGGAGCACTGCTCGAACACCCCGGCCTGTATGAGCAATTGAGCGCCGAGGACAACCTGGAGTTCTACGGTCGGATCTGGCGTATGCCGGCGACCGAACGGCAGGCTCGTATCAAAGAACTGCTCACCCACATGGGCGTGTGGGAGCGACGAAAGGAGCGCGTCGGGACGTGGAGCAAAGGGATGAAGCAGAAACTGGCCCTGGCCCGGGCCATGCTTCACCGTCCGCCCCTGATCTTCCTGGACGAGCCGACGGCCGGGCTCGACGTGGTGGCTGCAACGGCGGTTCGCGACGATTTGGAGACCCTGGCCGCTCGCGAGGGGGTGACGGTCTTTTTGACCACCCACAACATGACGGAGGCAGAGAGGTTGTGCGGACACGTGGCTGTGATTCGTGAGGGCAAACTGGTGGCGATTGGCCATCCCGATGAATTACGCGCCCGAGCCGGCGGTCCCCGCCTGGAGATATTTGGGCGTGGCTTTGATGACAATGTACTGGATCTGTTGCGAGCGCGGTCAGAGGTAACTGCCGCTGAGATGCAAAACGAGCACCTGGCGATTGACCTGCGCGAAGGTACGGACGTTGCGCCATTGGTCAGCCTGCTGGTGAGCGCAGGTGTGCAGGTGGAAGAGGTTCGTCGAGGCAGGGCCAGCCTGGAAGAAGTATTCTTGACCTTGATGGAGGAAGAGAGATGATGTTTAGCGATATCTTGACCGTGGTGTGGAAGGAAAGGAAAGGGCTGCTCCGTTACCAGGGCAGTCGAACCAGGGCCGTGTTGGGCTTGCTAATCCCAATGGTTATGCTGGGCATCTATCTTCCCTTACAAATCGGACGCGCCTTGGTGGAGGGGCCCTGGTCGCTCGTGGCCTCTGTATTCATCCCTATGATGTCGGTGGGAATGATGATTCCCGAATCCTTTGCCGGCGAGCGGGAGCGGCACACGCTGGGGACGTTGCTGGCCAGCCGTCTGCCGGACCAGGCCATCCTGTTCGGCAAGGTCGCCGTGGCAGTAGGTTATGCGTGGGGGATGGCGCTGATGCTTCTCCTCGTGAGCCTGGTGATGGTAAACGTTACCCACTGGGATGGCCAGGTATTGCTCTACACCCCGATCGTGGCCCTGGCCAACGTAGCTTTGAGCCTGCTCATGGCAAGTCTCGTAGCGGGCCTTGGCGTCCTGATTTCACTGCGAGCCTCCACAGTACAGGAGGCTCAACAGAACCTGATGTCTGCTACCCTGTTCCCTCTCGTGCTTCTGCAGATGATACCGCTCTTGCTTCTTAACGTGGTGCCGGATGGGAGGGCACATCTCAAAGAACTGGTGGCGGCTGCCAATCCTACGCAGATCATTCTCATCGTCATGGCCGTTCTGGTCGTGTTGGATCTGGGTTTGCTTGTGGCAGCGATGGCCCGCTTCAAACGAGCGCGGTTGATTCTGGATTGAGAGCGGCCAGTCGCATCACCAACGCCCACAACTGCTCTTGCCCAGGAGCTGAGGGTTCCAGCCGATGACGTCGCGCTGCACGTCAGGATCGCTGGCGATCCGAAAGCAGGAGATGTGCTCATTCTTACTTCTCCGATCCCAACTTTGATATGCCCGACGAGTTGAAGAATATGCACTACAATCCGACCGTGGAGCAAATGACGTGGGCAGCCCTGGGCAACTATGACTTCGCCGCGGGAGTAGATAGGTGTGACTTCTGCCGTCCCGGCGTTGGCCCAGGAGCCTTTCGACCGGCGGAGACGTACTGTGCTTTGATTTGACAGCGTCGCCGCTGCGCGTGGGACGGGCGGACGACAACGACCTGGTCGTCACAACCGCTATACCAGGGTGGGACACCGTATCACGTCATCACGCCTGGCTGTACTACGATGGCCGTCGGGGGAGATGGGTGGTCAAAGACGAGAACTCCAGCAACGGTACTTGTGTCAACGGCGCGAGGACCGGCCACAACGTCCTGCAGGACGGTGTTCGGGTTGCCAACTACCACCAACTTCTAGTTGGCGGCAGTTGACTCAGACGAGTCCGTCTCCAATCGCTTCAGGAATTGGCGGACGGTGAGGATGGGGATGGACCGGTACGAGCCCAGATCCAGCAGGTGGCGGTCGCCGCTGACGATCACGTCGGCCTGGGCGTCCACCGCGCAGGCCAGCACCATCTCATCGGCGGGGTCTTCGGGGATGGCGCCGGCGGTGTCGGCATCGCCGAGTACGAGAAGCGCATCTCGTTCCAGTAGGGTCACCAACTGCTCGACGTCCTCGTCGGTGATGGCGTACTTGCGCCGAATGCGGGGGTAGTCCAACGTGGCACGGATCTCGGCGATGATGGCAGGGAAGACGATCAACAGGTACCGGCGATCGCGCCATGCATCCAGTATCTGGGCCGGCAGTCCAGCCTTGACCAGGAGGCTACTGACGAAGACGTTGGTGTCAAGGACGACCTTGAGCATAGCCCTCACAGCCTCGATGGCTTCAACGACGTCTTGTGCTACCTCTTCTGCAGGGGCATCGGGCACCCGGGAGCGAATGCGGTCCAGCACCTGAAAGCGGGCCTCCCGCTCGGCGATAACCTGCTGGTACATCTCGACGGGGATGACGGCCACCATTGGCTTGCCGGAACGTTCGACGATGACTACCTGCCCGCCGTAGTGGACGTTGCCCAGCAGGTCCGCGAACTTGGTGCGTGCTTCTCTTGCGCCTACGTGTTCAATCATGGGCTTGCCCCTCCACGTCTGTGTGCTGGGCCCAGTATATCACACGATTTACACCCTGTCAACTATGTACACAGTGAACCAAGTAGCAACGATGGCACTGGTGCTGACGCTGGCCCTGGCGGTCACCTCGCCGGCCTTCGCGCAGGCGGATGAACCGGGGGATACGGACCCCGACGTGCCGCTACATATCGAGGACCTGCTGTGCCCCCGGGCGCTCGAAGGCTGCATTACGCAGGGGTTCCACACGCACCACCGGGTGTTCGTCGTGGACATCGAGGGGGAATACCGGGCGCTGTGTGACGACGTGGGTGGGGTGTGCCTGGAGTTCTCCCGCACGGCGGAGAACCACCTGAATACCCTTGACCTCAATCCTCTGGCGAACGATCCGTTCGGGGCCGGGATGTCCACACTGATGGGATTCCTGACCGTGGTCCTTCGGCAATCTCACCGCCACGCCTGCCACGAGAGTACTCTCGCAGTGGAGCCCCGCCACGAGTACTCGCGGTGGCACTCGCGGTGGCAGGACAGGCTTGAGCCGCCCTCTCGCCCCGGTGGAGCGGAACGTCATCGTGCCCCGCTACTACGACGAGGTGATGCGACAGGCCGGTATCCTGCGTGACGATCCCGCCACCTGGGAGTGTCCGGCTCCACGCCTTTCGGACCTGCGTATGGTACTGGAACGAGCCGAGGAAACCGCCGCCCGCGAACTGGCTCAACTCCTGTACGTCTATACCGATGGGATGTACGGGGCCTGCCCTGAGCAGTTCGGCTGTGCTCACTGTAAACTCTATCGAAGGGCTGTACCTGTGGCTGATCACCAACCTGGTCTGGACCGCCGTCAGCGCGGCAGTGGCAGCCCAGCCTGCGTGAACAAAGCCAATTGCTTGGGGGATAGGTTAGATGATGCTTTGTTGGACAAGAAGCTTCTTGCTGTGTCTTCAGTGCCTAATTCTCTGGCGAGCGCGAGCAGATCTAATCGCTTCAGAATGCCAATCGTGATGGGCCTTTTCGCATCCCAGAAGATAAAAGATCCAAAGAATTGCTTAGCGACTTGCGAGTTTAGCAGCCCTGCCAGGTATCGAGCCTCTTTTTCGCCTTGGCATGGAATGAAATTGCAAGTATCGTCAAATACGACAGGTTTTCCAGCGTGTGGACCAACTATGGCAAAGTGCAATCTTTTGTACAGACCAGATATCGCGACTTTCCAGGGCGCAAAGGAGTATTCGCCTACGCCGAAAATAGAGAAGCGAGGACGGTTTTTGTAAACCGAGCTTTTTCTTTTGGCGAATAATTCACCGTGGTCGTCGAGATAGGCCCATGTCTTGGGAGCTTTATACTTGATGGGAATAGTGCTTTCCCCAACGGTTCTCTGCGTGACTAACATCCATCTTGACGGTTGAGGAGTTCTCTTCTTTGCAATATCAGAACTTTTGAGCATTGGGTAAATATACGTGTCTTCCAAGTCATCTAGTTCCCCCAATTTGTTTCTGTAGCCGTGCTCCTCCTTCCTGAGTTCCATAACTTTCGAGCAGTCGTGTTTTATACCTGACCGCCACCGGTAACGCACCTCACCTACAAGGTGCTTCCATCGCTCATAATACTCGACTCTTGCAATTAACTGATCATCTCTGAAACCGAATGTTGTTTTATATGCCTGCTCAGAAATGTCGCTGTAGACATCACAGATTCGGCCTTGTTCTTCACTCGTGGTATCGCAAAACAACAAACAAGCATCTACAGAGGCTCCAAAAGCCTTTTGAGCATTGATAAGGTAGATGCGGCAGCGTCCCAGCCGAATGTCTTGCCGCCATGCGTGAACGAGGACCTTGCGCGCAACGGTAGTTTTACAAAGCATAGCTAACGTCGCATTACGACCATCAATCCGCTCCAAGATGTGGAGCAGCATCCATTCTGATATGTCAAAGTTGCTCCTACCTGTTACAGCGTCAAGTCCAGAAAGATTCCGAAAGTTTGTTTTTTCAGGGAGATTCTGGCTGCCCAAGCTTGCCAGCTCCGAGTTAGTTACCCAAGGAGGGTTGCCAATGATAAGGATAGGCTCTGGTAGTTCATCTAGTATTCTTTCCCACTCTATATCAAAAAAGTCGCCTTGACGGACTTTTACTTTACTGGAATCTGTCTGCGTCGCTAGTTTGTTTTCGGCTTGCCTGACGTAATCGGGGTTTATATCAATACCAATCACTTTGGCCGCGGACGTGAAACGCCCTAGTGCTGACAGCAGGAAGCTTCCTTCTCCGCAGGTAGGTTCTAGAATGGAAGAAGGTCTTACCCCTTGTGCAAACAGAAAATCACAGATCTTTCTCGATAGCCCGATTGGGGTTTGAAAATCCCCAAACTCTATCTTCCGGCTGTTCCTTCTTGCACGCATGTTATTCACCGGACTCGCAAGATGCCATCTACCTTGCCAGCTTTCTCGATTACCCGACGATATTGAAGCCTCCATTGCAGTGCGTTGGAGATGGTCAGATAGCCTATCCTGGGAGAGTTTTGCAATATCTCTTCAGCCAGTGCCAACGCTTGAATATCATCAACAGGCAGATTTCTGTCTCTCATGAAGGCCATAAGATCGTCCACGTTACCATCGTTTTCGATAATCTGCAGCATTCCTGTCGTTGTTTGGAAGTCAGCCGTTCTGTGTTCATCTACAAAAACTGTGTGAAGTATGTCCAGTCTGCCCATCTGGGTTTCTGGATCATCAATCTTGTTGTAAACGAACACTAACAGAGAGTAGCCCAAGCCATATACCTTCTGCTTGGCCGACTTATACGGGCACGATGACTGCGGTTGTGTTATACGAGTGACTTTCATGTCCACTTGCAGACCAGGGAAATCAATACCTTTCGCTGCGCTGCCTTCTTCGTACGAGTACCTTGCACTGAGATAATCCCGGAACTTGTGCTCAAAGTACGTCCCAATAGACTTACCGTCTGTGATCCCATAAATGGTGGGTTCAGAATGGCTGGATTCCATCTGGGAGAATGTACTTGCCTCTTGAAGTAGCGAATCCAAAGTCAGGTTTGGCTCCATTTGCCTTTTCTCCTTGATCAAGGTGGCTCGTCCCAATTATACCCGACAGCGGCGCTTTTACAAACGAACGCCCCTTCGACAGGCTCAGGGCAAAGCGCCCGCCGCCCCGCGCTTCCGCAAGCACTACGCCGCCATTTACCTGGCCACCCAGTTCGGTCAGGACCTGGGCCGCAGCCCCGACGCCGAGGTGATCCGAGACGCGGTACGACATCTGCCGCAAGGTGAGGCCCTGGTAGACCGCGCCGGTGAAATCAATCACCCCGGCGCGGTCGTTATAGTTCAGATCCAGGCCGCCCATGAACCAGGCGATGTGGTCGTAATACTTGCTCGCTGCCGTAGGTCGTCTTTGTGGAGGATAGCCCGGACATTAACTGGGCCGGGACGACGAGGCCGGTGGAGACAAGGGCCTGGAACAGGGGTTGGGCTATTCCAGAAAAATAACTATCCCAAAGGCCCGATGATTGAAATCATCGTCTGATACAGCAAGTGCGTTAAAACGCACTGAAAGCACCTTTTTAACCCGTTTTAACGGGTTTCGCAGTATCAGTGGGGTGTTTCAACGCCCCATTCTGGGACAATTTAAATTCTGGAACTCTCTAATTGCGCAACACCAGCGGGAGGTAGAGCGTTGTTTTGGGAGTTCCCAAAACAGCAAAGATCCCCAGGTGTCCAGGCATTGCTGTGACCGTGTTGTTTGCTTCATCCACCACACTCGTTGGCTCGGCAACCCATTCGCTTCCATCCCACCAGTAGAGGGCTAGACTGTCCTCAAAAACGTTCGTAGCCTCATCATCACTATACCGAAAGGTGATCTCGTAGGGCTTCTGGAGACTCGTGACAGGCAATCCTGTATCCAGGAACTCGGCGGTAATCTCAAAGCCGTGACTAACGTTAGATAGATCGCCTGTTGACATGGCGGTTTGAGATGCGGACCCAACCTGGATCGAGTCACTACTAGCCACGCTGCTGCCGTCGTCAACCAAAGGTGTATGAGTGACCTTGATCGAACTGGTGGTGATTCCCGCTGGCATCCTCACCTCGGTGCTTCCATCGTTGGAGGTCAACGACCCACCGAGCAGCGAGATCACGATTTTAACCGCAAGGTATGGGTTGTAGATGTATTCATAGGACCAAATGCCCATGTCTA
The DNA here is from genome assembly GCA_030612185.1 of Anaerolineae bacterium. The sequence continues at coordinate 2,300 of JAUWOI010000100.1, read as the reverse complement.
GCCCATCCAGTTCCCTGGGGATGATATGGGCAGGATCTTGGAATAGACTGTTTATGACGATAATGGGCATCCATGCCTCCGCTCCTCCCCAACCCCAAGGCGGACGGGCTCCAACGACAGGAAAGGATAACTCGTCTTCTTCAAACAGCCCCCACGCCTTGTAAGTTCGTTCGGAAAACTCGGATAGCATAAAGTCGTGACAGCGCGCCCATAGGACGTCCTTGATGTATTTCATGTCATACTTGACAGTCTGCCATGTGCCCGGCAAGAAGGCTGGTGGTACTCCCGCGTTTCCCGCCTCATAGACATATATGACTACGCCGTCGCCCTCAAAATGACTGATGTCGTACACTTGCACGCCGTGACCCTTGGGCTCAACGTAGAGCATCGGGTGAGTATCGTCGAAGAATTGCACATCATCAGAATCTGAATAGAAGGTGAAACCTGTGTGAAACACAGTCGCCATCAAGTGAAACTCCCCGTAGGGCTTGCCATCTTCCTTCCTAACGACAACCAGTGCTCCTTCCATATCATTCTCGTGGCAGGTATTGGAGGATACGGGGTCAGGGCTGATGTATTCCCCTATGCATTCGAACCACGACTCTAGGCCCACACCGCCCCAATCTCTTGGATGAAAGTCGGCATACATGATAAAATAATGTGATTCGGTCTCAATGACCGAATAGTATATGTACGCCTCGAGAGGATGATGCTCTTGGTCATTCTGGTGCTGCCAGTTGTCACCTCCATTCCAGTTTCCATCAAAGTCAAAGTTGGTGATATAGTCAGCATCATGGTCTGTAGCGTCCACATCCTGATACCACACGGGGGCGTAGTGGCCTGCCAGATCCTCATACGAAGGAGCCGGGCGCATTAGGGGATTATAGACGGTATCGGTCATAATGCGGACCAGAGTGCTGACTGTGTCATAGCCACCCTTGCTGGCCTCGAGCCGGTATTCGCCTGTCGGGAGATTCTCAAAAGTATACAATCCACCTGCGGCGGTGGTCGTGATTGCCTGAGATGGGCCACTGATGCTGATTTGAACGCCCGATAGTGGATCGTTCGTCGTCGCGTCGATCACAGTTCCGCTTAGATTGGCGACATCCTCCCCACCTGGGACGAACTCGCTCACGCCGCCCCAGGTGCCGAACCACAAGTGCCCCGCCCCGTCCACTGCGATGGCGGAGACATGATTGTCCGTCAGGCCGTCGGCGGTGGTGTAGGTGGTCCAAGTGCTGCCGTCAAACTCGCTCACGCCGCCGCCCCAGGTGCCGAACCACATGTGCCCTGCCCCGTCCACTGCGATGGCCCAGACATCGTTGTCCGCCAGTCCGTCGGTGGTGGTATACTTGACGTAGCTACCATCGCTTCGGTTCCAGCGCACCACACCGCCGCTTGTGCCCGCCCAGACGTAGTCACCTTCCACGGCCAGGGCGTTCACATAGTTTCCGTTGGTGTAGTTGATCCAGGTGCTGTCGCTTTGGGGGGCCAACACCGCTGCATCGGCTGGCGGTGACTGGTTCGTCTGATTTATAGGTGCAACCGGCCGTGATTGGGCCGCCGTGGACCTCGTCCCGCCCGGCAAAAGCAGGATCAGGATCGCCACTAAACTCAATAGGCTGAACCAACGTGTTTTCATAACTCCCTCCTCGTCCGGCAGGCCCACCCAACTCACACGTTAAGCGACAGGTTTGTCGCTTAACATCCCCTTGCACAGACTCCACGCACCGTGCGGCAGGTCTATTATAGCCAAAGCCAATAGTTGCACAACTGGACGCCGCCCCGCTTCCCCCACCACGACCGGTGCCGCCAAGCGAAAAGCGCGGGGCTTGTCCTGAGCAGAGTCGAAGGGCCGCGGGCTAGTCCTGCAGCGGAGAGCTGTACCAAGCCAGGGCGCGAGGACACGGCCGGCAGTACGGCCTTCTGGGCCATCGCCGGCCGTTCTTGGCCACGGTATAGCTGCTCCGAAAACAACTGTTGGACAAGATGCCATCTTGTCCTACTCTCGGTTCACTTTCGTCCTTGGTGGTGAGCCGAGGATCATGGCGACTGCGTCGTCCATCTCCCACTTGAGTAGCACTGCCAGGATTTGACACGCTCTTTGACACGCCCTGTGCCACGCTCCATGAAATGGCCTGCTGCTAATATGAACATGCCCTGAAATTATGATATAAGCTCACGGGCCAAGGTCAAATCTCGCCAGGATGTCAGCGGGAGTTCCCAGTTCAAGCGGGATCTCTTTGAGGCGCAGGCCCGCGAGCACAGCAAACTCAGCCAAATGGAAAATGCCGTAGTGC
>JAUWOI010000405.1 GCA_030612185.1 Anaerolineae bacterium | reverse complement strand
TGTCATAACCGCCATCGCGCGCCCTCTCAGCGCGGCTGAGCACGAGGCCGCCGGCCACTGGGTCGCGGCCGCGTCTGCTTACGCCGGTCTGAGCCAGTTCACCCGTGGGGCCGCACTGCTGGAGGCCCACGGCGAACCGTTCGCGGCGGCTGAACTGGGGAAGGCGGCGGGCGAACGGGAGCACGCAGCCACGCAGTACGAGGCGGCCGGGGCCTGGCAGCAGGCCGCCGGCCTGTGGTCCGGTCTGGGCCAGCCACTCAAGCAGGCCGGGGCGTTGGAGGGACACGCCCGGTCGTTGGAAGGCGGGACCTGTGGCGACGAGGAACGGGCAGCCGCCTGGACCGGGGCTGCGCGGCTCTTTGAGGCCGAGGGGGAGATGGAACGGGCGGCCGCCTGCCAGCGGGAGGTGGCCCAGTGGTCCCGGCAGCCAGTCATCACCCTGGACGTCCAACTCGACGAGGGATTGGCACTGGACGCCTGGTCGCGCCTCCAGTTCATCGTGCGCAACGAGGGATATGGCCCGGCGCGCAACCTCATCATCCGCGCCAGCGGCGACCAGTTCGAGGGGCAGGTGGCCGCCACCCGCCAGATCGCCACGCTGCGGGCGGGGCGGGAGCGCACCGACTGGCTCGACGTGCGCCCGCGCGCGCACGGCAAAAGCGTCCCGCTGCGGGTGCGGGTGGAGTACGAGGATCAGGCCAGGGAACCGCACTCATACGAGCACACCATCCACCTCGCCGTGGCCCGCAGCGAGAACACGCGCCGCGAGGGACAGACAATCAACGTCTTCGTCTCCGGCAGCGGTGCGGTCGCGGTGGGCGAGGGCGCGGTCGCGACCGGTGCGGGAGGCGTGGTCGTCGGTAGGGATGTGCAGGGCAATGTCACGACCGGTGATCGTTTGGTTGCCGCCGCTGAACCGGGCAAACCAGAGTATCCATCTCTCGCTGCAACGAGACACGTACTCTCGTTCGATCGGCTCTCCCCAGCGGATTTCGAGCGCCTCTGCCTGTGGCTGGTGGAACGCGAGGGATACACCAAGGCCGAGCACCTGGGGCTGGCTGGCACCGAACAGGGGCGGGACGTGGTCGCCCACAAGTCCACCCCGCAAGGAGAGGAACTCTGGTACTTCCAGTGCAAGCGATACCGCTCAATCAACGCCAGGACGCTGAAGGACGAAGTGAACAAGTACCTGCGGCTGGCGCAGGAGAAGCCCCATCTGCAGCCCGCTGGCGTGGTCTTCGTCGTCAGTTGTGCCATGTCCGCCAGGGTGCGGGAAGAGGTCGGCGACTACTGTGAGCAGCACGGCCTGGCCTACGAGTTCTGGGCCCTCACCGAACTGGACATGCGCGTCAAGCACCACCCCGACCTGCTGCGAGAGTTCTTCAACCTCGCTCCCTAGTGTTCTGCCAACCGTGAATTGATGCCTCGTCATTCTGAGCCGGAGCGCAGCGGAGGCGAAGAATCTCGTTCTCTGCCCAGATGTTTCACGTGAAAACTTGACATAACTGCCGAGCATTGAAAGCAGATTGACAATGCCAGACTGACCTTAAATCGCTCCAAGCCCCTGTCTCAAGGGCGTCCCATGGGCGGGTTCACTCGCAGACCCGCCCCCGGGGACGGTGGCTGGCGGTGATTATAGCATCAAATGACGGTATCTCTCTGTGTGCTGCCATTGCGGCAAGCGTGGTGGACTGGACACCACAGCCCCAGGCGAGTATACGTGTTGTGGTCATAATCTTGGTGTAGGAAGTGAACGAAAAGGAGTGGAGCAAAAGCTCCACCCCCTGTGTTTTTGGTACTATTTGATTGATGCGGGTCTTCTTCTACTTCTGCTTTCCCGGTTTCGACTCGCGTGCCATCCTCTGCACATCCTCGAGATCAACGTACCACATCCACTTCTTTGGCCCGTGCCTCTCAGCGCGTATCTTCCCCGCTCTGGCCCACCCCTGGATCGAGACTTGGCCTGCCCCTGTGATATTGGAGGCGTGTCGGGTGGTGACCATCCCTCCAAGCGGCGGGGTGAGATTAACAGCGGCGCGTTTCCTGGTACGCCGGGCCTTTTCGACGTCCTCGGGGTAGACGTAAAGGATACTGTCGTGTGGTACACCGAGGATATTGCCGGCGCGGATCCACTTATAGATGGTGGATGCTGATGTTTGTGTTCGCGCGGCTGCTTCTTGAACGCGGCATGCACCTGGGGGCGGGGGATTGCGTCGGGCTGCGCGGTTCTCGGCGGTTTTGCTCATCTTGCGGGCTCCTTTCTGTTGAGAACAGAATACCACTGAAGGCGCGAAAAGTCAAGAAGGGTGTCTAGCGCGGTCAGAATTTACCAATGGCTCATCTCTTTCGCGGGCTGGCCCTCCAGTGGCCTGTCTCAGCTTTTCGGGAGCTTGTCCCAAATGTGTGACGCTCGCAAGGTAGTCGCTTGCTTCTCTCCCCGCATGCCGTATAATTGGGCCTGTGATCGAAGTCCTGGGACTCGCCAAACTCTTCAAAAAACTGGTGGCCGTAGACGGGGTGTCCTTCACCTGCCACGACGGTGAGGTCTTCGGCCTGCTGGGGCCCAACGGCGCGGGCAAGACTACCATACTGCGACTGCTCGCCACCGTCCTTGAGCCCACCGCCGGCACCGCCACGGTGGACGGATTGGACGTACGCCAGGAGAGCGCCCGCGTGCGCGCCCGCATCGGCCTGCTGGTCGAGAGGGCCGGGCTGTACGCCCGCTTCACCCCCCGCGAGCACCTCCGCTTTTACGGTCGCCTCCACGGACTGGATGGCCCTAAGTTGGAACAGCGAGTCAGCGCCGTGTTGGAGATGCTGGAGATAGCCGACTTCGCTGACCGGCGCGCGGAGGGCTTCTCCGCCGGTATGAATCGCCGCGTGATCCTGGGCCAGGCGCTGATCCACAACCCGCCCAACGTCATCCTGGATGAGCCCACCGCCGGCCTGGACGTGATGAGCACCCGCAACGTGCGCGCCCTCATCGCCCGCTTCCGTGACGAGGGACGCTGTATCTTGATCTCCACCCACCTGATGGACGAGGCGCAGCGGGCGTGCGACCGCGTCGCCATCATCCACAGGGGACACTTGCAGGCAGTAGGCACGCCGGCGGCCCTCATCGCCCAGACTGGCGCGGCTGACCTGGAGGAAGCGTTCGTGCGCATCGTGGGTGAGGAACGGCTGCAGGCTGACCTATGGAAGCAGAAACGACAACGCCGCTGGTACCAGTTCTGGCGGCGGGAGCATCAGGGGGATCGGGCGGATGCTTGAGGTAGTGCGGACCGTCTTCACCAGGGAAGCGCTCGACCTGCTGCGCGACCGGCGGGCGCTCTTGTTCCTCTTCGCCCCGCCACTACTGATACCAATCCTGGGCGCTGTGGGTGGAGCGTTCGTGTTCTGGCAGATCGCACGTCAGACGCATGAAGGAATCCCGGTCGCCGTCGTCAACGGGGAGCAACTGCCAGCACTGGTGACCAAACTGGAGGGCGAGCGCGTGCTGCAACTGGTGGATGCACTGCCCGACCTGCCCGACCTGGAGGAAGCGTTGCGGAGCGGCGAACTGATGGCCGTGCTCGAGATCCCACCCGACGCCACAGAGCGACTCGTGGCCGAAGAAGCACTTACGCTCACGCTGACCAGCAGCCGCAGCGGATGGCTGCCCGATTTCGCCGTCGCCTCCATCCAGAATGCACTGAGCGAGTACGCCGACGAGGTACTCACGGAGCGTCTGGCTCACCACAAGTTGGGCCAAGGCTGGGTGCACCCCATCCGGTTGGAACGAGAGGCCGCCGCTCCGACCGGTGTGGCTGCCGCTCCGATTGTCGCAGGGGAGGCCGTTCCCTCCTCGCTGGGCGGCATCTTCCTGCCCCTGACCATCGCCTCGTGGGCCTTCAGCGGCGGCCTGAGTTTGGTGGCCCACATGACCGTTGGAGAAAAGGAACGCCACACGATGGAATCGCTGCTCATCACCCCGGCCGGCCGGATTGGGATCGTGCTGGGCAAGATCGCGCTCAGCATCATCATCTCGGCCATCACCATCGGGCTGTGGTCGCTGGACAGCCTGGCCTACGTGCTCTTACTGTCGGTCCTGCCGTCTGGCTCCACCGGTTTTGCCACACCCATCACCGCCCAGTTGGGGAACCTGGGCCCTGCCATCGTGTGGCTTGTGCTGCTGATGCTGCCCTTGATGACCATGGCGAACGGGCTCGTGGCGGCGGCATGCACCTTCGCCAAGAACTACCGCGAGTCCAACCTCTTCCTGGGCATCCTGCAGTTGCTTCTGCCAGGATTGGCGCTCCTGGCGACCTTCGGCGTCGGTGCCACGCCCCTGCTGGTCGTGTACGCGCTGCCGGCGGTGGGAGTACTGGTGGCAATGCGCGACCTGTTCGGGGGCGGGGTTGCCCCAGGGGCACTGGCGCTGGCGTGGACAACGGCCGCCCCCTACGCCGTGGGGGGCCAGAGGGGGGGGGGCGGCGGCGGGGGCCGGGCGGGGGGGGTGGGGCGGGGGGGGGG
>JAUWOI010000445.1 GCA_030612185.1 Anaerolineae bacterium | reverse complement strand
TTTATAATTCCAGACCGATTCTGCTCCCGCCGGATCGCCAGATCCGGCGGCTGAACAGACCAGATTGGGCGAGTTTGGCCTCCCTTTAGCCTGGATTTGACAATCCAGGCCGAGCAAACGGATAAATGCGTTTGCCCTAGTAGAGACCCGTTCGGGGCTGGACTTTAGCCCGTAGGGCTTCGCTCTTTCAGCCCGGACGTTCACGTCCGGGGCTTCTTCTCCGACGGCTGAAGTATCTGATCCACTAGCCCGTACTCGAGCGCCTCCTCGGCGGTCATGAAGCGGTCACGGTCGAAATCGGCCGCGATCTGCTCCGCTGGCTGGCCGGTGTGCAGTGACAGCAGATTGTGAAGCAGATCCTCGACGCGCTTTAGTTCCTTGTACTGGATCTCGACGTCGGGGGCGTACCCTTGCGCGCTGCCGCCAGCCGGGTGCATGTGGATGGTGGCGTGTGGCAGCGTGTGGCGATACCCTTTTGTGCCCGCTGCCAACAGCACCGTCCCCATACTGGCCGTCACCCCCACAGCGTAGGTGTAGACCGGCGCCCGCACCTGCTGCATCGTATCGTAGATCGCCAGCCCGTGGTAGATGATGCCGCCGGGGCAGTTTATGTACATTGAGATAGGCCTGTCTTGATCCTCATTCTCAAGGTACAGCAACTGGGCCACCACCACGTTAGCGACCTGGTCTGTGATAGGCATGCCTACGAAAATGATGCGCCCCTGGAGCAAGCGCGAATATATGTCGTAATGGCGCTCGCCTCGTCCTGTCGTCTCGATCACCATTGGAATCAACGCCATAGGCGGAACCTCCCTCATCACTCCTGCCTCCCGCTTCCTGCCTCCTGCTCCCCTTCGCTCCCCGCCTCTCCCTCTCCTGGTCCCCTTGTCTCCTGCTCCCCTTCGCTTCCCGCCTCTCCCTCTCCTTGTCCCCTTGTCTCTTCCTCCCCTCCGCTCCCCTGCTCCTCCGCCTCTCCTTTGGCGATGGCGACCAGACGCTGCACTGCTTCATTGACCAGCAGACGGCTGCGCACCGTCCGCCGCCCCTCGCCGGAGTCGAGGGATGTACGCACCTCATCAGCCCGAGCGCCCCACGAGGCACTGACCTGCTCGATATGTGCGCCGATTTCCTCCTCGTCCACCTCGAGCCCTTCCAGCCTTACAACCTCACCCATCACCAGGGCACGCTTGAGACGGGCTGTGGCCTGGGGCCTCAATTCCTCTCGCAATTCCTCCATGGCCTTACCCTGAGTGCGCAGGTAATCCTCCAGCGAGAGCCGCGCCTGGTGCCTCACCTGCTGTTTGAAGTCCTCAACCACTGCGTCTAGTTCCTCTTCGAGCATCATAGGCGGGTACTCGACCTGAGTCTGCTCGATGATGGCTTCTAGTACCTGACCCGCGTACTCCTCACCGGCTTTTTCCTGCGCTGCCTGCCGCAACTGTCCCCTAACGTGCTCTTGTAACTCCTTGAAGGAGTCGATGTTGCCGACAGTGCGCGCCAAATCGTCGTCCAGTTCAGGGAGGATACGCTCGTAGACTTCCGCCAGTTTGGCGGTGAACTCCGCTTCTTGGCCCTGTAACTCCTCCCGTGGGAAATCGTCTGGCAGAGTCAGCGTGAAGGTGCGCTCTTCATCCGCCTCCATCCCCACAATAGCCTCGGCGAAGCCCGGTGCAGGCTCGGTGCTTTCGGCGTCTAACAGAATACGGGCGTCGCTACCTTTGAGAAACACCACCCCATCGGCTGTCTGACCCGCAAGATCCATCACGACCATGTCGTTCAGTGCAGCCGGGCGGTCAACAGGCTCGAGTACCGCGTTCTGCTCGCGGATCGCTTCGAGCGCCTGCTGTACCTCCTTTTTGGAGACCTTGACCTTCGGGGGCTTGAGGCGATAGTTGCGGTAGTCGCCCAGGTCAACCGTCGGGCGCAGGGGGATGGTGAGCCTGAAGGTGATGGGGTGAAGCACGACCTCATCCAATGCACCGGGAGCGTAAGGCTCGATATCCTCCTGCTCCAGCGCCTCGAGGTAGACCTCCTGGGTCAACATGTCAGCGGCTTCCTGGCGGACGGTATCCTCGCCGTGGCGTTGCACGATGACGCCGTAGGGGGCCTTCCCTTTGCGGAAGCCTGGGATGTTCACCTGTTTGGCGATCTGGCGTGCAGCCCGCCGCATAGCCTGTTGGGTCCGCTCTTCATCCACCTCAATGGTGAGGATTACTTGGCGGTTCTCTAGAGATTCGGTGGTGATCTTCAAGTGTGCGTGCCTCCTCTTTGCAGTGTTTAGACTTCGGAATCTTTGCCTATGGGGAAGGCGGGACTCGAACCCGCACGGGTTGCCCCACGTGATCCTAAGTCACGCTCGTCTGCCCATTCCGACACTTCCCCGCACTGACTCCATTATAATGCTGAGTGCGTGTTCATGCAAGGTTGACAACCACGCCTGTTGCTGGTATCATCACCATCATCATCAGGTGCAACGCACTTTTGCTACAAATCTGCCTGTTCTGCGGTGCAATCCACTGCGAGTACCACCGCGAGTACTCGTGGCGGGGCTCGTGGCAGGCTGCTGGACGAAATCGCTGAAGTGGCAAGAAACAAGTGCGTTGCACCTTACAAGGGGATATCCAATGGACCTGAACGACCACTTGCGTTTTAGCGAACTTGACCCTAATGGCATGCTCGACCGCATCAGCGAACTACCACAGCAATGCCAGGCGGCCTGGACGCTGACCCAAGGGCTGAAGTTGCCGCCGGCCTACGAAACGGTGCGGCATGCCGTCATTCTGGGGATGGGCGGCTCGGCTATCGGCGGGGCGCTCCTGCAGGGGTTGGTCGCCGGGGAATGTGACGTTCCATTCACCGTCGTACGCGATTACACGCTTCCTGCTTTCGTCCACGGCCCCGACTACCTGGTCATCGGCTGCAGTTATTCAGGCAACACAGAGGAGACGCTGTCGTCCTTCGGAGAGGCGCTGGAGCGGGGAACTCACCCGGTGATGGTCACGACAGGGGGAAAACTGGCGGCGATGGCGCAGCAAAAGGGAATACCACTGGTTCTTTTTGACTACCGCGCGCAGCCCCGGGCCGCGTTGGGCTACTCTCTCACCCTGCCGCTGGGTCTCTGCTGCCGGCTGGGGCTCCTCCGCGATCGTTCCGCGGCCCTGGCAGAGGCCGTCCAGGTGATGGAGGAATGGCAGGCGGAGATTGGGCCCGAGGTGCCTACGGCGCGCAACGCGGCCAAGCACCTGGCGGGCCAGATCGCGGGCCGGCTGCCGGTCATCTACGGGGCGGGCTTCCTGGTCACCGTCGCCAACCGCTGGAAGACCCAGTTCAACGAGAACAGCAAGCACTGGGCTTTCTTCGAACCATTGCCCGAACTCAACCACAACGCCGTCGTGGGCTTCGGCATCCCCCAGACCGTGCGCGACCAGACCATTGTGCTGATGTTACGCTCAAGCCTGGACCATCCGCGCGTGCAGGTGCGCTGGCAGGTGACGCGGGAACTGCTCCTGCGCGAGGGCGTGGCGGCCGAGACGCTGCCAGGACGGGGCGAGAGTTACCTCGCGCAAATGCTCTCTCTGATCCACTTCGGCGACTACGTGAGTTTCTACCTGGCGATGCTCAACGGTGTGGACCCGACGCCGGTGGAGAGCATTGCTTTTCTCAAGCAGCGGCTGGCAGAGGCGGAGGGCCGCCAGTTCACTTGACAGAGGTATACAGTGGTTCTATAATCACTTTTGACCACACAATCTGACGAGACGTAAGGGGCGGGCGTGAGGCAGAAGATAAGGCGTGGAACGTGAAGCGTAACAACCCGTTACGTTTCACGTTTTGCGTCTCATGAAGAACAGGAATACAGGAGATACGATGGAAGAAGAGATTGATCTGCGTGTATACGTTGAAGTACTGATTGGCCGCTGGAAGTGGATCGTGGGGCTGGCTCTGGTGGCGGCGGTGACGGCGTTTGTGGTGAGTTCCTTGCCCCCCTCTACCTATGAGGCCTCATCCGTGATCATCATCACTCAGCCCCGCTACCAGATGCAATTCGACCCCCGCTTCGAGACGCTAGGGGGGGGGA
>JAUWOI010000220.1 GCA_030612185.1 Anaerolineae bacterium | reverse complement strand
CCCCCCCCGGCCCCCCCGAAGCGGGGGGGAGGGATTTGTGCCCTGGCCGCCCCGAAGCGGGGGGGAGGGACTGGTGGGGATGGATTTCAGGTCTACCAACAGGAGGTGGGTGTCTGTCCCGCCGTAGGCCAGGCGCAGGTCGCGTTTCTGAAGCCCCTCTGCCAGAGCCTGAGCGTTGGCGACGATCTGGCGCTGCAGTTGGCGGAACTGGTCGGTCTGAGCAATCTGGAAGGCGACTGCCAGCGCTGCGAACTTGTTGACGTGGGGGCCGCCCTGTTCGCCGGGGAACACCGCCATGTCAATGGTCTGGGCCAGTTCCTCGTCGGTGGTTAGGATCACCGCGCCACGGGGGCCACAGATGGTCTTATGGGTGGTGAAGGTGGTCACGTGGGCGAGGCCCACCGGGTTGGGGTAGACGCCGGCGGCAGCCATCCCGGCGGTGTGGGAGATGTCGGCCATCAGGTAGGCTCCCACCTCGTCGGCGATGGCGCGGAAGGCTTCCCAGTCGGGTGCCCAGGGATAGGAGGTGTACCCGGCGACGATCACCTTCGGACGGTGCTCCAGCGCCAGGTCGCGGATGCTGTCGTAGTCAAGTTGCTCCGTGCGGGGGTCAACGCCGTAGGAGACCACCCGGTAGCGCTGGCCGGAGATGTTGAACTCGGAGCCGTGGGTCAGGTGGCCGCCCTGGAAAAGGTCCAGTCCCATCAGCGTATCCCCCGGCTCCATCAAGGCCCAGTAGACGGCCAGGTTGGCCGCCGAGCCGGAGAGGGGCTGGACGTTGACGTGGATGTGCTCGGGGCGGATGGAACCGTGGGCGAAAAGTTGGGCGCACCGCCGCTGGGCCAGGCATTCGACGAAGTGGACGTAGTCCACTCCCTTGTAGAAGCGCCGGTCGGCGTAGCGGCGGTAGAAGGCCAGTTGCCAGGCCACGTCCCGCAGCCGCTCCTCAGGAGCGCGGGTCATCCGCAGCGGGGGATAGCCCTCGGCGTAGATATTCTGGAAGACGGAGCCCAACGCCTGGCGGACGGCCCTGGGGGCGTAGGATTCGGAGGGGATGAGGATGAGTTTGCGGGCCTGTCGCTCCTCCTCCCAGCGGATGAGATCGGCCACGAACGGTGCGACTTCCTCCAGGTCGGCGCGGATGAGGAAGTCAGAGCGGTGATTTGGAGTTATAGACTGCATTTGGGCACACTCCTTCTGATTGATAGTGACAGATAGGACAAAAAATGGGATGCACAAATAGAATTGGCTGTGCATCCCCTGTCTACCAACCTGAGAGATTCCTCCCGATTGCTAACGGGCCTTGCCCCTTCGGTGCCCAAAGGGCTTTCCAGAGGTGCCGAGACGCAGGGTCCTATGACCTGAGAGTTTCACCGACTCGATCAGCCTGTCGCGCCGGCTTGCCCCTTCGGTGCCCGCCTGTAGGCGTTCTCTCCCCCACGTCCCATAGCAGTGATATGAGTCTAATGTGTGATATTGTAGCACTGATAGAATATGAGGGCAAGTGTCAGGTGTCATTCGCAAAAGTTCATCACATTTCCCCCACTTCTTCATAATCTCTACACGGGTTTGTGGCATACTATGACCAGATATAAGAAGGCAAGATGGCAGATTTGTCTTCTAAAACCAAAACTTGAGGAGGTAAGAGATGTCTAGGAAATGGTTAGTTGTAGGAAGAGCACTGGCGGCATTGGTTCTCGTTAGTCTGCTGATCGGGGGCGGAGCGGTGGCCTACCGCACCGGTTGGTCGCAGGGCTACGCGGCGGGTCAACTGGCGGTCGAGGGCGAGGGTGTGACGACAGCACCCTATCCGTACTACGGCTTCGGTTACATGGGGCGACCCTTTGGTTTCGCGCCCTTCCTGTCCGGCGGGGGGCTGTTCTTCACGATCGGGTTGTTCGTCTTATCGCTCGTCGTGATCGGCAGGATCTTCCGCTTCCGGGCTTGGAGGATGGCCTGCGGGCCGCAGGGTCAGTATTGGGCTGGGCACTGGCGCCGGCCTCGCGGCCCTATGCCTCACGGCCCTATGCCCCCCGGGTGCTGGGGTTGGGGAGAGCCGTCTGACGGGGAGGCCAAGAAGGGCGAGGCTGAGCCGGACGTGGAAACCGGCGCTGCCGGGACGGAGGGTTAGGCCGCGATACGTGGAATGTCAGGGGCGCACGTTAGACCTCCGAGGTTCTGGAGGGCACAAATCTGTAAACCTCGGAGGTCTTGCCCCATTATCACAATGAGTAAGAAGGAGAGAAATGTCAATGACAAACAGAATGCACTTCAAAATGATGTCTCTGGTTCACGAAACTCTCTATGGCCTGTTTAGAGATCCTTATAAGGCTTTGAACGCTGCAGGACTTGAGCCAGGTCAAAAAGTACTGGAGGTTGGCTGCGGTCCTGGCTTTTTCACCATTCCCGCGGCAAAAACAGTGGGAGAGAAAGGGAGTGTTTATGCGTTGGATGTCAGTCCGCTGGCTATAGAGAGAGTGCAACAGAAGATTGAGAGGGAGGGCGTGACCAACGTCAAGACCGTTCTTGCCGACGCTGCTCAAACAGGTCTACCCAGTCAGAGTTTCGACCTTATATTCCTTTTTGGTCTGGCTCACAGCGTTGGAGATGTGGAGAACATCCTGACTGAACTACATCGGCTCTTGAAACCGGCCGGAATGCTGTCTACCGAAGGACGGCTCTGGTTTTCAAGCGAACTCTTTCACCCTCTGAAACGGCGGGGCCGGGGAAGGATTCTCCAATTCAGAAGGGTGGGGTAGTGGGGTAGCATCCTCATCAACGTTGCTGGCGTCGCGATTTACTTCTACCCTGTCTCAATCCCGGCCGGTCAGGTTATGGGACTGATCGTCGTGGCGGTTGGTGTTCTCGCCAACGCCGGCTCCTCGATTCTCGGACGGCGCGTGAATCGTGCGGGAGACGTCTCCCCCTTGACAGTAACGATTGTCAGCATGGGAGTCGGAGCCACCCTGCTGCTGGTGTCCGGGATTCTGATCCAGGGCTTTCCCCATCTGGACCTGGCCCACTGGGCCATCATTGGCTGGCTGGCCGTAGTGAACACGGCCCTTGCGTTTACCTTGTGGAATCACACGCTGCGGGCGCTTAGCGCGACGGAGTCGAGCATCATCAACAGCACCATGCTCGTCCAGATCGCCGTCCTGGCCTGGCTATTTCTGGGCGAGCGGCTCACCTGGCAGGAAATCATCGGGATGACCCTGGCGGGTATCGGCGTCCTGATCGTCCAACTCCGCCGCCGGTGAGGGGTGATTGGGTGACTGGGTGATTGGGTGATTGGGTGACTGGGTGACTGGGGGATTGGGGGATTGGGAGACCGGGTGGGCGTATCCTAGCCGCGGGCAGAGTGTTCCCCATCACCCTGAGAGTGTTCCCCATCACCCTGAGAGTGTTCTCCCGTCACCCTGAGAGTGTCCCCCGTCACCCTGAGATTGTCGAAGGGTCTCCCGGCGTATCCTACCTGCGGGCGGGGTGTTCCTTATGTTAGTACCCTCAGCATCAAACCGAAGGGAGCAGATTATGAGCATTGACAGGATCGTGGTTGTGACCGATAGTTCGGCCTATATCCCTGAAGAAGCACTGGGCGGCTTGAGTATTCCGGTGATCCCGCTCTGGCTCATCTGGGGCGACGAGCGCTTCCGAGACGGAGTGGACATTGACCCGCCTACTTTCTACCGTCGCCTGCAGGAGTCCAATATTTTCCCCACTACTTCTCAACCCTCGACTGGAGAGTTTGTGGACTTCTTCGGGCAAGTAGCGGACGATGCCGATGCTATCGTCGGTGTGTTCGTCACCTCAAAACTCAGCGGCACTGTTGCCAACGCGGAGGCAGTGCAGGCACAACTTCCCGAACTCACGATCAGAGTTGTGGACTCGCTTTCGACCTCTATGGGGTTGGGATTCGCGGTGTTGGCTGCTGCGCGAGCGGCAGCCGCCGGCAAGTCGCTGGATGAGGTTGTTGCCGCGGCCGAGGAGATGCGGGACAGGATGCACCTCCTCTTCGCCGTGGACACGCTGGAGTACCTTCACCGAGGCGGACGCATTGGCGGGGCCAAGTGGCTGATGGGAACCGCGCTGAGTATCAAACCGCTGTTGCACTTTGAGAACGGGACGATCGAACCACTGGTCCAGGTGCGCACCAAACGGAAGGCGATCGCACGGATGTTGGAGGTCGCCGAGGAGCGGCTGGGCGGGAAACGGATGGCAGAGGCAACCGTCATTGACGCGGGCAGCCCCGAGGAGGGAGACGCTGTCGCTGAACAAGCAAGGGAACGGTTCGGCATCTCTACAATCTACCGCACCATGATCAGCCCTGCCATCGGTGCCCACGCCGGACCGGGTACCGTTGGCATCGCATTTTACGCCGAGGCCTAACTGACCCTCCCACCCGGGGTAGAAGCCCAACCGCGTTGGGCGGGTCTGGCATCATTACAGCCAGTCTATCTCAATGGGCAAGTCATCGTCACCGTCGCCAAAGTAGTTCCGATAACTTGAATACAAATAATCTCCAGGCTCGTCAACCAATCCCCACGTGACAGGGTTGCCGTGCATGTAGTTGAGCTTTTCGCGCAGTTTCTTCTCAGTGTATATGTTAAAGTCGTAGAAGCTTTCTTGCCACACTTGGTGTTCCTGCCCTTTGGTACGGGGCTTGATCACCCGAAAGTCCGCCAGTGTCGGTACGCGCAGATTCCGCAAACATCGCCGGGCTGGCGTTCGATAGGCCAATCTCAGTCGTTCGAGTGGTACAATCAGCCCCCCCAGGTCATCCCAAGTGGTCGGACGTTCCCTGAGACGCTCAAGGATTTCCTTGGCTGCATAGCGCTTGATGTCTTGCAAGATCTTGCGAATAGGTACATCGTGCTGAGGGTAAATCACAGCGTGAAAGTGGTCAAGGATGGTAACGTAACCCAGGAGTTTAAAGTCGTGCTTGCGTCGGTAGAATTCAACGTTGGACAGGAGAATTCGGCAAAAGTCGTGAACCACAAAAAGCGGCATAAACCGGTTGATGTTAGTGGTCACGAAGTGTGCATGTCCGGGAATATCGAATTTGGGTAACTTGGACATCGATTCACTCCTGCTGTTGACGGCCAACGCGGTTGGCCTGCTACCCCTCCCGGCAGAATGGATAGGAGCCCAATCGTATTGGGCGGCTTCGGCCCGGCGACGGCTAACGTGGTTGCTCTGCCTTCTCCAGGCTGAGCCTCACCTGGCGGGGCTGGTCGAAGATGGATGGTGCGCTCGGCTTGCGATCCTATCGTGGTTCTCCTCCCGCTTTGCGGCTCATTGCTCCTCCTGAGAGCGCGGCAGAGCACCCTCGTCCTTCTTCTGTTGCAGGATCTGGCGCAGGCTGTGCAGAATCTCATCCTGGAGGGCGACCGTTTCTTCGTTAGCAGCAAGCGGCCGCAGCAACTCCATAATGTGGCTCATGGCCTCTACCAGTTCTTCATCCACCTCTTCCTGGGGGATGCTGGCTGCCTTTTCGGTGACTACCTGCCGCAGGAACTTCAGAGCGCGTTGCCACCTCGGGCTGCTGGCGGCGTCCAGCCAGGGCTGCAAGGTATCGGCCGCCATCTGACGGGCAGTCTCTATGCCATATTTCCGACATCCTGCTAGCAACGACAGGTGTATGGCACCAGAGACAAACAACTGGATATCTTTCCGAGCCCAGGTGCGATCAAGTAACACGGTGATAAAATCCTCGGCATCTGAGGTAAGCAGCCGGGGATGGTTTTCAATGTGCCTCAGGGCTGCCTCCACGTCTTGAAGCGCCAGGTACTCAAAGATTATCGGCTGCAAGCGTCGGAACTTGAGGCCCCGATAACCGAGCCAGAGGAAGAGTAACAGAAGCAGCGCGCCAATGGGACCGAGGATCCACCATAGAATTGGTTGTAGTTTGTGATCAAAACCAATGATTCTGTCCATTCATCCAACCGACGCCTGGTATTCGGCCACCGCCCGCCGGGTGGTGTACCAGACCCGGCCGCGCTTGACCGCTTCCAACCGGCCTTTGCGGGCCAGCAGGCTCAGATACTCTTGACTGTAGGGGGTGCCTTGGGCGGCTTTGCGCAGAGGGATCCACTCATCCTCTGGAGATAGCGGGCCGATGCGTGGAGTGCAGGCTTCCAGGAAGAAGGTCAGGCTGCGCTCCACAGCCCGCCCTACAAAGTTGACCAACGGAGCCTCGTTTCCCTCGTCGGCCTGGGCCAGGACGCGGTAGTATTGACGCCGGTTGACGCGCGTAATGATGGTCGGCGGGTAGCCCTCTTGCATCAGCAGGAGATTCATCACCAGTCGGGCGGTGCGACCGTTGCCGTCTATGAAGGGATGAATGGACACCAGCCAGTGGTGGGCCAGGGCCGCCCGTTCGACGGAGTGGAGTGATAGCGCCGGGTTTACGAGCCAGTCGCCCCACTCGCTCATCAAATGTGGCACTTCCCACGCGTCGGGCGGCTGGTGGGCCGAGCCGGTAATGTACACCGGCAGGTTCCGGTATTGCCCCGCGTTGTCATCGTCTATGCGGGCGAGAACCAACTTGTGAATCTGCCGGACGTGGAATGGCGTGATGGGAGCCTCGCCGGTTGACAGCGCATCCACGTACTCGATGGCCTCTTTGTGGTTGATGACCTCAAAGTGCTCATGCAGGGGCTTGCCGCCGATGGTCAATCCCGTCTCCAGGATGAGTTGTGTCTCCTTCAGAGTGAGTGTACTGCCTTCGATGGCGTTGGAGTTGTAGATCCACTCGACGGTCAGTTGCTCGTTGAGACGGCGCACGGCGGCAATCGGCAACGGCCGTAGAGCGTCAAGTTGGGATTTTTTCTGTTCCAGGCGGTTCAATAGCCGTGGGCCAATCATCCCTCAGACCTCCATATCGGTATCGGATAGCACAGAACATACTACACCCGATACCGATATAAGTCAAGCCCCGCAAGTGGATGCAAGCAGACCGATTAGGCTGGTGACAGGATCAATGGCTCCCAGGAGAATGGCCTTTCTTGGGATTTGCCTCCCCTCGACTCGCCTGAGATCAGTCTTGACTCCACTGAAAAAAGGGCTAATCTTAACGCAGAGACGCAAAGGCGCAGAGATTCTTGAATGACGCTTCAATATTTTTGAGAATCAAGGCCTTTGACGGAACAAATCTTCTTCTACTTTTCAATTCTCTTTGCGTCTCT
>JAUWOI010000165.1 GCA_030612185.1 Anaerolineae bacterium | reverse complement strand
ATCAGTTAGCTTGAACAAGGTAAATTTCAACAAGTAGGCGTTTTCAACATTTTCTATTGCAATTTCTGTCAAAATAATGCCAAAAAACGCCCTTTTAGGCAAGAATTCGCGAAAGTCGTTTTAATTTCAGCGAATGGACAGAAGTCACTGTTGGGTATAGTGAGTTTATAACTGTGGCGCAACTCGCGATACCCTCTGCCTTCAAATGCCTTCTTAAATTGCCGGTTCATATCACTTGGCGAGTAAAGCGCTTTCCCTCTCTTCGTTTTCTCCTTGCTAATCTTAGTTCTCTTGGCTGTTATTTCCGAAATAACCTCTCGTATTTCGCGGTCAATGTCTGGGTAGCGCACCTGCAAGATCTCCGCACCGCCAAGATGTGAGTACTCATATACAATTCTCATTCTTCCTGTTCCTCCTTGGCGTATTGTGCACGCTGCTCAAGTAGCTGGGGCTGAATCGAGGGTGCCCCCAGGTGTACAAACTTTGGCGGGATACTTTTACTGGGCGCTTTAGGGTCGTAAACCGACCTTTCCATCGGCCGGATGCGCAATGTCCCCTTCTCTGCCAGACGTATTCGCTTTTTCGCAACCTCCACATATTCAGGCACAATCTCGGTCCCAATAGCCTTTCGATGTATCTTCTCAATATTCAGGGGGGGATGACGACTGTAGGGCGGTTTTGCTAACCGCCGTCCGGTCGGATAGCAAATCCGACCTACACCCGCCCCAAGTTTTTGAGAAGATACCTTTCGATTATGCATTAAGGCTGCGATAGCTGTTGTTCCTACGCCAATAAACGGGTCTAACACCCAATCTCCCTCATCTGTCATTGAGAGCACAAGACGCTCAATCAATTCCACCGGGAACTGGCAGGGATGTATCGTCTTTTCCACGTGGTTCGCTTTCACGTTAGGAATTTCCCAAATGTCGCCGGGATTCTTACCCAAAGGGTTACCCGAAAGCTGGCCCTTTTTCGGTCCCTTGAAGTACTTTTTCTTGGGGTACTTCTGTGGCACACGGACAGCATCCAGATTGAAGATGTACTCATTGCCCTTGGTAAACCACAAAATGACCTCGTATCGGCCGGAAAAGCGTTTCGAGGCATGTAGGCCATGTCCAAAGTGCCACACTATACGATTGCGCAAGCGTAACCCCAACGAGGCGAAGATTGGATACAGGAGGACGTCGAGAGGAATAATCTCACCGTCATCAACGTAATTGCCGACCTGCCAGCAAATGCTTCCTCGACCGTCTAGCACTCGCACGCACTCTTCAATAACCCTGCGCTGCTGGGCCAGGTATTCATCCATATCTAGGCGGCTTTCGTAAGGTTTGCCTAGATTATACGGTGGTGAAGTGACGACCAACTTGACAAACTTATCAGGAATGTGTGAAAGCAAGTCAAGACAGTCGCCCTCGTATAAAACGAGGTCCGCCGCCGGATCGAATTCTGAAGTGACTCTCACTTTGCTCATAGGATACTTCTCGCACTTGGACCTGAGATCAGCCCGCCGTTTCGGATGACGGGGCGGAAATGGAGCATACTACGAGACCTGGGCTGACACCGCTCGCCGCACCAGTTCCACAAAATCCGGCTTGAGGCTCGCCCCACCCACCAACGCACCGTCCACTTCCGGCATCGCCATAAAAGCGACGACGTTCTCCACGTTGACGCTGCCGCCGTACAATACCCGCACGGCCTGGGCGGTGGCTTCCCCAAACATCTCAGCGATGGCCCCTCGGATGGTCAGCCCAATAACGCGGTTCGCGTCCGCCGGGGTCGCCGCCTTGCCGGTGCCGATGGCCCACAGTGGCTCGTAGGCGACTACACACCGCTCGGCCTGCTCCGCCGCCAGGCCCGCCAGCGCCGCCCGCACTTGCCCGCCGACGAATGTGTGGGTCTGACCGGCCTCATTCTGCGCCAGGTTCTCTCCCACGCAGATGATGGGGGTGAGGTCGTGAATCAGCGCCGCGTGGATCTTCCGGTTGACGGCGGCATCGCTTTCGTTATTGGCAGCGCGGCGCTCCGAGTGGCCCAGGATGACGTACTGGCACAGCGCCGCCAGCATAGCCGGGGAGATTTCGCCGGTGTGCGCGCCCCGATCCTCCCAGTGCATCGTCTGCGCACCCAGGCCAATGCGCGTGGGACGCAATACCTCGGCCACAGCCGCCAGCACAGTGAAGGGGGGGCACAACACCCGATCCACCCCTTCTATCCCGTTCAGTTGATACCGGATGCGACGTACAAAGGTCAGTGCCTCGTCAACGTGACCCAGGTGCATCTTCCAATTGCCAGCGATGATGGGGTGGCGCATCTCTTGTTCACCCTCTTTTAATTAAGGCCCGTAATGCGTCGGCTGTTGACTTGGCGCGGTGGCGGATCATGCCGAGTGGTATGCTGACGTGCAGGGCTGCCGAGAGGATGACGTCTTGGGTGACGGCCAGCGAGTAGAACACATACTCACCGCCCTCTGTACTCTGTTCGAAGCGCAGTTGCTCCTGGCCCAGGATTTGCGCCACACGGGCCGAGGTGCGCCAACTTTCGGCGACGACCTGCGCCAGTGCATCTGACCCCTCGGCCGAGAGCCGGCCCGTGTGGGCGATCAACTTCCCCTTGCAGGTCAGAATCACCGCTTCGGCGTTAATCTCCTGAGATAGCGCGTTCATCTCCTGGATGATCTCTGAAATGTGCTCGCGCAGCACGGCCAGCCGTTCGCCGCTGCTCACGACAGGCCGTTCGTCGCTGCTCACGACAGGTTGGCCAGAGGATATGTCCGGCTCTGTGATCTCAGCGAGGTCTGGACCTCCGCCCACAGGCCGTGACAGCGCGTCTGCGATACGTCCCGGCAATTCGGGGAGGAAGAAGGGCTTGGACAGAACGCCTTGCACGTCCAGGTCGGCCAGTTCGGATGGGAGTTTCTCTCCTATCAGCGGGATCAGCATCAGTCGCAGGTCGGCCCGCTGCTGCCGCAACGCGCGGGCTAGCGTGGCTCCATCCGCGTCGGTCAGGCCCAGGTCTACGATGGCAAGATCGAACTCGGCGGTGGTCAGTGCCTGCAGCGCCTCGTCCCCACCGGTCGCCACAGTGGCACGACAATCACTGCCTTGCTCTAGACTCTCCTGAAGCATAGTGGCAAAGGCTTTATTGCTGTCTACGATCAGAATTTGATAGGTCATCAGTCACTCACCTAGCGGCCAGTGGTTAGCGGTCAGCGATTGGCCTTGGTGCTTGTTTCCATTGTACTGGGGAAGCGGGGAAAAGTCAACATAGCACGATCATCTCGGTTTGCATCCCTTCCGCACCTGTACTATAATGCACGTATTACGCCCAGGAGTGAAAGGAGATCATTGGAGGAACCTCAACTCGGAGAAGCGCAGCCTGAGCACGTTTATCCCCCGGATGACGAACGGATTTCCCTCGCCCGTGCCTTCGGTGGTCGTTCACTGCTGCGCGAAGTCCTGGAGACCGTTTTATTAACAGCCATCATCTTCCTGATCCTCAACACGGCCACGGGTCGCTTTCAGGTGCGTGGCTCCAGTATGGAGCAGACGCTGCACAATGGGCAGTACATGGTGATCAGCAAACTGACCTATTGGATCCATCCGCCGGAACGGGGAGATATCATTGTTTTCCACCCCCCCAATAGCCCTGCCGAGGACTACATCAAGCGCATCACGGGATTGCCAGGGGAACAGGTGGAGATTCGGGGCGGGGAGATGTGGGTGGATGGCACCCTCATTGAGGAGCCCTACATTGCTAACCCCGGATTTTATTCCGGCGCGTGGAACCTGGGGGACGGGGAGTACTTTGTTCTAGGAGACAATCGCGGTAACTCCAGCGACTCGCACACTTGGGGAGTGCTCCCAGAGGAGAATATCGTCGGAAAGGCGTGGCTCTGCTACTGGCCGCCAGAGGAGTGGAGTCTGATGTCACACTACACCTTCCCGGAGCCTGTGGATCAGGAAGATTAGATTATGAGATTAGATTATGAAGGAGCGTGGAGCAGGTCCCCAACTGAAAGGAAGGGAAAAGGCAGCGCCGTAAGCGGCTGTGCCCAGGCCGAGACTGAACCTGGTACCGGCTCTTCAATCCAGTACTGGCCGACGAAAGGAACCCTGCGATGGAAGAACAGTTGCGTACCACTTGGCTGGTAGCGGACTTTTTCACCCATAGTTACCGCATATCCGGCCGCGTGGACGTGCGTCATCAGAAACTGGCCGACCAACTCAACAACCACACCACGGCATTCCTTCAACTTGAGGACGCCTACGTCTCCAACATCGAACATCCTGCGGACATCACCGCCAGCCATGCCAGTTCTGTCCTCTGCAAGAATAATGTCACCGCCATCGTCGTTGTCCTCCAGGAAGATGGGTTGCCACGAGAATACACATACGGCAGTTATCTCGGCACCTACCTGCGCAAAGTCTTCTTCACCGTCCCATCTTTCGAGATCGAAGGTTACCTGCGCCTATCGGGTAGATTAGACCTGCGCACAGTACTCACCAGCGGCACAGATGACTTTACCCCTATCCTCGATGGTCAGATGCGGTCCTCGCTGCATCCAGACGTCGCTTTCACCGGTGGTACGATCCTGGTCAACAAAGACCACATCGGGGCCTTCTGGGTGGAGGAGGAATAGCCTGGCATGGCGAATATACTGGTCATTGACGACAACGCTGAACTTCTGGGGATGATCCGCCAGCTGCTGGAGCAGCGCGGGGGACATCAGGCCATGCTCAGTGCTGACGGCGCAGACGGGCTGGCCAAAGCCCTGGCCGACCCGCCTGACCTGGCAATCGTTGACGTGATGATGCCCGGCGTAAGCGGCTACGAAGTTTGTCGCCAACTGCGCGCTAATCCCTCCACGGCCTCTGTCCCGATCATCGTCCTCACAGCGCGGGGCCAACTCGTGGATCAGCAGGCCGCATTGGACGCTGGCGCTGACGATTACATAGTCAAACCGGTGGCGGTGATGGAGTTGCTGGGGCGGGTCAACGCCCTGTTGGCCAAAAGCCCGGCGGCAAAATCGCCCTTGCTCGCAAGGACAATCGTTTTGCTGAGTCTGCGCGGTGGCGTCGGCGTCACCACGCTGGCGGTCAACCTGGCAGCGACGCTGGCCCAGACCAAGGGTAACTTCCCCCCCATCGGAGGGACTGAAGGGGGTGAAGCGGCCTGTCTAGTAGACCTCTGCCCTTCGTCGGGACACGTGGCGCTGCAACTAGGCCTGCGCCCCGAGCCCAACTGGTCTGACCTCGTCCAGGCCAGTGTTCTCAATACAGAGGTCGTCGAGGGAAGCCTCCTGAAACACGCTTCTGGGCTACGGGTACTGGCGTCGCCGGTTTTCCCCGTCGTGGGACAGGGATTGCCACAAACAGTGGTGCAAACGACGTTTGAGATTCTGCAGCAGCGGTTCGCCATCATTGTCGTGGATACACCGTCGGTTCTGAGTGAGGTGACGATAGCGGCTCTGGAGGCAGCCCAGGTTGTGGGGTTGGTGGTTACCGCCGAGGCCCCCTCGATCCAGACGACCATCGGCACACTGCGTGCTCTCAAGCAGTGGTCGGCTAAACTTCAGATCATCCTCAACCAGAACACGCCGGAGCCCCAGTGGCCGACTGGAGTGATTGAGCGCGCGCTCAAACGGTCGCCGATGTGGACCGTCCCGTTCGATCCGGCTCAGGCGCAGGCACTGACACAAGGAACCCCGCTGGTTCTCCATAGTCCCAGTTCACCGTTGGCGCAGGCTGTGCAGGGATTGGCCCAGGCACTTAGCCGTTAGCCACTAGATGTTAGCGGTTATGATGGTCACTGATGATTGCTAATCGCTAACTGTTCAAGGAGACACGATGCATCGTACACTCGCTACACTGATTGCTGCGGCCACCCTGCTGGCAGCGGCAAGTTGTTGCTGCTGCGGCAACTTCGATTGGGATCTGGAGAAGTTCTTTGAGCCTACGCTGATCTTCAGCACCCCCATACCCTACTCCCACACTTCCACCCCTGAGCCCATCCCTGCCATTACCCGCGAACCTGCGGGCGACATTGGAGCCGAGACGGAGGAACTGCTGGAGACGACCGACGTGCCGATGCGTGACCTGCACGAACTGGCGATTCGGTTGCGTGGCCTGCCCCCTGGCATCCCGCGCACCGTCAATCCAGAGGGCTCCCCCAACTATCCTACCGGTACCCGCCGCCTCTTCCGCGCCTCCAACGTGGACACCGACGAACAGTTCGACGTCTACGCTATCCTGGAGTACAAGACCAAGCACTTGTACATGTGGATCGAGGAGGGGGCGCGCTTCGACCGGGACGACCTGATCGCTGCGGCAGACCTGTTCGAGGAGCACACCTATCCCACCTACCGTGCTTTCTTCGGCTCCGTGTGGACTCCCGGTGTGGATAACGACCCCCACGTTTCCATCCTCCACGCCCGCGGCCTGGGAGGCTCCATCGCCGGCTACTACTCCAGCGCAGATGAATTTGTCTCTGCCGTGCGCGACGATTCCAACGAACTGGAGATGTTTTACATCAACATCGAAAACGTGACCGTCAATAACGATTTCTACAACGGCGTGCTGGCTCACGAGTTCCAGCACATGATTCACTGGTACAACGACCGCAACGAAGAGACCTGGCTGAACGAGGGTTTCTCCGAATTGGCGATGTACTTGAACGACTTTGATACCGGTGGCTCCGACTGGACATTTGCTATGGAGCCGGATACGCAACTGAACTCCTGGCCCGAGGGCCCAGGGGCGGCAGGGGCCAATTACGGCGCGGGGTACCTTTTCACCTCCTATTTCCTCGACCGCCTTGGCCCGGAGGCCACCCAGGCACTGGTTGCCCACCCCGAGAACTCCTTCGCCAGCGTGGAGGCCGTGCTGGAGGAACTGGGCACTGGGCTGACCTACGAGGACTTCTTCGCTGACTGGATCGTCGCTAACCTGCTGGATGACCCCTACATCGTCGACGGGCGCTACGGCTACGGGGAGATTGACCCACCCTCCTTCGACATCGAAACCACTTACTACGACGGGGACTACCCCGTCTCCAAGAGCAGTACCGTACACCAGCACGGTACCGATTATGTCGAACTGCGCGGCGAGCAGCCACTGACCTTTCGCTTCACCGGCTCCACCCAGGTCGGCCTGATGGATACCACTGCCCACAGCGGGCGCTACGTCTGGTGGTCGAACCGGGGCGACGACTCGGATATGTACCTGACGCGGGCCTTTGATCTATCTGGTGTGAACGAGGCCACGCTGGAATTCTGGACCTGGTACGACGTGGAGGAAGACTGGGACTACGCCTACGTGGAGATTAGCACCGACGGAGGGAAGACCTGGGAAATCCTCACCACTCCCTCCGGCACACCTACTAACCCCAATGGGAACTCCTTCGGCTGGGCCTATACCGGCAGGAGCGGTAATGAGGAAACACCGGAATGGATCCAGGAACGGGTGGATATTTCCCCGTATACTGGGCAGGAGGTGTTGATCCGTTTCGAGTACATCACTGACGACGCGGTCAACCGTCCCGGCTTCGTCCTGGACGACGTCGCCATCCCCGAAATCGGCTATTTCAGCGATTTCGAGAAGGACGAGGACGGGCCTGCTCTGAGCCTGTCGGATGGGTGGGAGCCGGCCGGCTTCATCCGTCACACCAATGTGCTATCTCAGCGCTGGCTGGTGCAACTCATCCTCTTCGGCCCCGAGACGAGAGTGCAGCGGCTGGAACTGCACGAAGATCAAACAGGTGAGTGGGCCATCCCGTTGGATAGCCGCACGGATCGGGCCGTGGTCACCATCTCGGGCCTAGCACCTGTGACGACCGAGATAGCGTCGTACAGTTACGAGATTGAGGGGCAGTAGTAGTTAGTAGTAAGATACTCCCTTCAGTTTTCACGTGAGTTTGGCGTGGGAGGTGCAAGATGTCATTGTGGCAGACACGCCGCAACAACTGGCGGAGCGACTGAGGGAGTTCTGACGGGCGGCTGGTAGATTGGGAAATGGAAAACCGTGTCGCTGCACTATTACGGGATGGTCAGGTCGCAGCCCGCGCTGGTGAGCAGGCCAAAGCGCGACGCAAATTCCGTGCCGCGCTGATATTCGATCCCACCAACATACCCGCCTTGCTGTGGTTGGCGTGGTTGAGCGATGACCCCCGCGCCGGTCTGGCCTACATCGTTCGCGCGCTGACCTGCGACCCACGCAACCCTCGCGCTCACGCTGCTCTACGCTGGGCCCGCCACCGTGTGACCTCCCCCGCGCCCCCAAAACCGCCGCCCTGGCCCACGTCAACGGTGACAGTGTCCCACTGGCGGCGGATCAGAAACCAGGTTTTTTCCCAAAAACCTGGTTTCTTGATCGTCTTGGGCCTCCTCGTCATTCTCATAGGGAGCATCTTCGTCTGGTCCCCGTTGAGCGATCTGCCGGCGCTGGCTGCGCTGGTGGCCATCTCCTCCCCGTCCGCCACTATTACTGCCAGTCCTACATCCACCCACACTCCCACACCAACATCCACCCACACTCCCATACCCACATTCACCCCTACTCCCACACCCACTTCCATCCTCAC
>JAUWOI010000166.1 GCA_030612185.1 Anaerolineae bacterium | reverse complement strand
CCCCCCGCGCCAGTTTCCCCACCCCGCGGCCCCACTCCGGGGGGGCGCCGATGGCGTAGATGCAGCACACGGAAGCGATGATGACGACGTCACGGCGGGACAACACGGCGGTGGGGGCGGCCAGACGGAGGCGGTCAATCTCCTCATTAATGTCGGCGTCCTTTTCGATGTAGAGATCATGCCTGGGCAGGTAGGCCTCCGGTTGGTAATAATCATAATATGAGACGAAGTACTCGGCGGCGTTGTGGGGGAAGAACTCGCGGAACTCGGTGTAGAGTTGGGCGGCGAGCGTTTTGTTGTGGACGAGGACGAGGGTGGGCTTCTGCACCTGCTCAATGACCTGGCTCACGACGTAGGTTTTTCCGGTCCCTGTGGCCCCCAGCAGCGTCTGGTGCTTGTACCCTTTGCGGATGCCCTCCACCAGCGCAGCGATGGCCTCCGGCTGGTCGCCGGTGGGCTGAAAGTCGGAGACGAGTTGGAATCTGGGCATGTTGATCTCCTGATAGAACGTCAGTTCGGCTGCATTATACATCAGGTTGGGAATGTGCGCCAGATTTGACAATTATGGCGGTTGTGTGGTATGGTAGTGTCCATATCATTCTGTTTTATGGGAGGTGGAGATGGTGCAAAAGCAGAAGTCCTCGTCTGTGCGGGCAGCGGTGATTGGTTTTATCGGCACGCTGCTGACGGTGTGTGGCGGGCTGACCGGCGCGGGGGTCAGTGCTGCTGTGACGGTCTACCTCCCGCAGGCGGGCCAGCCGGTGCAGGTATGGGAGGATCTGCAGGCGTACATCGACTCGTTCCGCGTGATTCGGTGAGGTTGTTACGAAGTACCACCGCGAGTACTCGTGGCGGGGCTCGTGGCGGGGCTTCTGGTAACTTGCTTATGCATCGTCGCGCCACGTCTCTCCTCTTTGCTGGTGTCCTCGCCGCCGTCGGGCTCTGCGCCGGTGTGGGTGGGCTGGCGCTCACTAGCAGGGTCTACAGCCAGCATTACGCCGGTCGCATCTACCCCGGCGTCGGCGTCTACGGCGTGAGCCTGGGCGGGCTGACTGTGGACGAGGCCGCCGCTGCTCTTCAGTCGGCGTTCCCCGACCCGGCCACGTTGCCGCTTACACTGCGCGACGGGGAGCGCACGTGGAACCATTCCTGGGCCGACCTGGGGCTTCACCTGGACCCACTGGCGACGGCCCGCCTGGCCTACCAGGTGGGGCGCGAGGGAACGCCTGGACAGCAGTGCGCGGCCCAACTACAAGCGCGCGTCGCCGGCTGGCCGCTCTCCCCCGTCATTGTGCTCCCCGACCAGGCTCAGGCCACCGCTGCGCTAGAGTCACTCGCTCCCGGGGTACTTGTGCCGCCGGTGGACGCTGGTCTCCTCATCCAGCCCGGCGGTCTCACCCCGGTGCCTGCCCGGGCGGGGCGAGGGCTGGACGTGGAGGCAACCGTGGCCGTGCTCCAGCACACAGTCGGCGTCGGCCCCGGGGGGCTGGTGATGGAATTACTGATGCGGCCTGTCGCACCGGCCATCGGCGACCCCGGCCCGGCGCAGGCTCAGGCTGAACTGTTTCTCTCGCGCCCTTTCACACTCATCGCCGACGACCTGCTGACCGGCTTCAGCGCGACGTGGGCGGTTGGGCCGGAGGTGGTGGCGGAGTGGCTGGTCGCGCAACCCGTCGAGGACGAAAACGGCGCTCGGCTGGCGCTGACGGTGCAGGAGGAGGTCGTCCGCGCCTACCTGGATAGTCTAGGCAGCCAACTGACCGGCGAGGTCGCGCTCGACGTCGGAGGGACGCTGCCTGCGGTGCGGGCGGCGATCGAGGCCGGAGAGAGTCAGGCTACCGTCGCGCTGGTGTATCTGCCGCACACCTATACCGTGCAACCGGGCGATACACTGATGTCGGTGGCGCGGGCGCACGGCTTCCCTGTATGGTGGCTGACCGAGGCCAACCCGGGCATCGAACCCGGAGAACTGCGGCCCGGCCAGCAAATCGTCATTCCCTCGGTAGATGTGCTTTTCCCGCTGCCGCTCGTCACCAGCCACCGTTTCGTGGTAGACGTTTCCGACCAGCATCTCTACGCTTACGAGGGAGAAACGCTGGTCTACGACTTCTTATGCTCGACGGGCATTACCTCATCGCCAACACTTACGGGCACGTTCCAGGTGTTGAGCAAGGAGGAGAACGCTTACGCCTCCAGTTGGGACCTGTGGATGCCGCACTTCCTGGGGATTTATCGCTCCGGCCCTGATTTCACCAACGGCATTCACGCACTGCCGACTCTCTCCAGCGGTGTCCGGTTGTGGGAGGGCTATCTGGGCCGCCCGGCCTCCTACGGCTGCATCGTCATCGGTGTGGACGAGGCTGCCACGCTCTACAAGTGGGCTGAGTTGGGGATGCTGGTGGTGATACGGGATTAGCGGTCAGCGGTTAGCAGATAGCGGACAGCATATAGCAGTTAGATGTTAGCGCTTGAGCGGCTGGATATTCGTTGCCCCTTGTCTCTTGCATCTTGCCCCCCTCCCATTTGCTCATTTGTCATTGTTCATTGTTCATTGTTCATTGTTAATTGTACTTAGTGCTTTTATCTCATTGACGATAATTCTCAAAAATCTTATAATTTAGTAAATAGCAGGACAACTGTGAAATCTATCATAATGCGCCTGCGGCGACACGACGACGATTTATCCAAGGAGGAAGCCGGAGATGTTCGAGATGGAGACCTTGACTACTGGGCAGGCTGCCGGGTATTGTCACGTTTCCCAGGCGACCATCGTCAACTGGATCAAAAAAGGCAAACTCAAGGCCTACGCCACGCCGGGTGGTCATCACCGCATCTTATTGCCTGATTTCCTATCCTTTCTGAAGACCTACAAGATGCCCGTGGATTCGACGCTGACAACGTTGTCTCGGCCACGGGTGCTGATCGTGAGCGATGGCCAGCACGCAACGATGCTGGCAGAGATTCTTCAGGAGGATGGGCGACTTGACGTGACTCGGGCGAGCAACGATTACGAGGCCAGCGCACAGGTGGTGCGCTTTGAGCCCGACGTTGTGGTGCTCGATAAAACGAGCGCGACGCTGGACTGCCTGGCCTTATGCCGGTGGTTGCGCACTTCCCCAGAGGGAGAGGCGATCTCTGTGCTGGTTGTGGGCGCTCCAGAGGATGAGCAGGTCGCACGGGCCGCCGGCGCCGATGCCTATCTGCCCGGCGTTGCCGTCGCCGATAGGTTAGAGGCGGAATTGGAGACGCTGCTCGAATTGGAATAGAGGGAAGGGCTGATTTCAATAGAGGAGGAAATGATGAAAGTCGGAATTGCTTACAGTACGCTCGATGATTCGCGTCGAGCCGGTAGAATAGTCGCTGAAGAGGCCGTCAAGTCTTCGGGTGAGCCTGTTTTGACACTCTTGTTTACCACCGACGCCTACGACCAGGAGGTGGTTTACGAAGCCGTCAAAGGGGTGATAGGAGCCTCCAAAATGGCGGGCTTCTGCGCAGGAGGGCTCATCACCGCAGACAGGGTGTTCCGCCAGGGGGTAGGAGTGTGCACGCTGAGCGGCGACGAACTCCGGGTTGTGACCTCTTTGCAGACGGGGCTCAGCGCCGACCCGCGCGGCGCAGGGCGACGCGCAGGGGAAGAGTTACTGGTCGGCGGTATGGAGGGAGGCACGGTTTTTGTTCTCCCCGATGGGTTTGCGGCCAACATTTCGGAAGTGGTGCGCGGCCTATACAACTCGATGGGCCCCGATTTCAAGTACGTCGGGGGCGGCGCGGGTGACAATCTCAGGTTCTTCAAGACCTATCAGTTTACAGAAGCGGGTGTAGAAAGCGATGCCCTGGCGGTCGCACTGCTGGACGGCCTGACCGTTCAGACGGGCATTGGGCACGGCTGGCAGCCCACCGGAGACCCCCTGGTCATCACCGCTGCGAGGGGAAAGAGAGTGTTCGAAATTGACGGCCGGCCAGCCTTTGAGGTCTATTCCGAGCGACTGGGCGGCATTCCGGTGGACAAGTTCGCTGAGTACGGGATGAGGTATCCGCTGGGCATTCCGGACATCTCCGGGAACTACCTGATTCGTGATCCCCTGGCGGTGAACGAGGATGGGAGCATTGATTTCGTGACTGAGGTTCCGCGGAGTGCGATAGTCAACCTGATGGAAGGGGACGTGGCAGACCTGATCGAGACGGCGCGAGCGGTGGCACAAGGGGCTGCCCGAGGGGTGACCAAGCCGCAGTTCGCCCTCCTGTTCGATTGTATCTCCCGCTGCCTGCTTATGGACGAGGAGTTTGGAAGAGAACTGAGGGCTATCAGGAATGTGGTTGGGGTGGAGGTGCCGCTACTGGGCAGCCTGGTCTTTGGGGAGGTGGGGAGTTACGCCGACGTGCCGCTGTTTCACAACAAGACGACGGTCATTGCCGTCGGAGGCTGAGGACAATGAATCAATGAACAATGAACAATGAAACAATGAACAATGAAACAATGAACAATGAAACGATGAACAATGAACAATAGCGTATCACGCAACATGTATCACGTTTCACGTAACACGCAACACGAAGCAGTTATGACTCAACCGACCGCTGAACTGGCGATTCTTTACGAGATTTCGTCCCTCGCGTTTTCGGCTTCGGAAGAAGATTTCGCCGAAGAGGCGATGGAAAAGGCGACCCGGCTGTTTGGCGTGCGCCACTTTGTACTCTTGCTTGGGTCAAGCGAGCATCGCCGGCTGGCTGTCTCGTGGGGATTCAGGCACGTCGAGGATATAGCGAAGAAGATGGGGCGAAATGAGCCCAATCAATTTTACTCTGCCTTCGGCGATGGGGGTGAACTGGGTGCGCTGTTTATGGAGCAGGCCCATTCCGTAACGGATAAGGAGCGGCGTCTCTACACCATCTTCGCCCGGCGTCTGGAAGATGTTCTCCTGGCCAGGCATCTCGAAAAGCAAAGGGTTGAGATGGAAAGGGTGGAGACGCTGTTCAATTCAATCCCCGATCCTGTGGTCGTTGTGGATAAAGATAACAGGATTCTGGCCGCCAGCCATACCTGGTATGAACTGTCGGGTTCTGATGAAGAGAAGGTGATTGGTAGAAGACTCCAGGATATCGGTGCTCTCACGCGGCAAGCCCGTCGGACACTCGGTCAATGCAGCAGAAAATGGCGAGAGGAGGATTACTCCCGCCTCCCGATTGCGATCCAGCCAGTGCACTCTGGCGAGACACGCCATTTCGAGATGAATCCGGCGCCCACAACCTATGGCGCTGAAGAGGTCATGATACTCACCTTTCGAGACGTCACCGAGCGGGGGCGGGCGGAGGAGGCACTCCGCGAGCGGGTCAGGGAAGTGGGGGCCTTGTTTGAGGTCAGTCAGGAGATCAGCAGTCGCCTCGACCTCGACGTCATCTTGGATAAGGTCATCGAAACCTCCGTCGAAGTCATCCGTCCGGCGGAGAAGGGCACCCTTCATCTGTTGAATGGAGAGAGCAACAAACTGGTCGTTCGCTCCAGCGTGGGCTTCAGCCAGGAGGTCGTTGAAGCCGCTTGTTTCAAGCCTGACGAGGGCTACACGGGCTGGGTCTTCACCCACCGAGAGCCGCTCGTCATGAGGAATGTAAAAAGTGACCCCCGAACCAAATACATTGCTCTACCTGAGGTCCAAGAGGAAAAATCCGCCCTCTGCGTGCCACTCATCGTCAAAGGGCGCGCTATTGGCACCATCAGTCTGGATAACACGAGTGCTCTTGAAGCCTTCAGCGAGGACGATCAGCGCCTCCTGATGACCCTTGCCAACCAGGCGGCCATCGCCATCGAGAACGCGCGGCTGTATCAGGAGACGGAGCGGCGGGCGGCCCAGGCTGCGCTGATCTACGAAGTTGGTCAGCGTGTGAGCGGGGAGTTGGGATTGGATATAGTGTTGTTCGAAGTCGTGACCGCCGTCCATGATGCCTTTGGCTACTACAATGTGCTGCTGCTGCTGCCTGACGAGGAAGGCGAATGGCTGACACTACAGGCCATCGTGGGCGGCTATGCCGGCGTCTTTCCTCCAGACCTCCGGCTCGCTATGGGGGAAGGGATGATAGGGCACGCGGCGACGAGCGGCGAGACCCAGGTCAGCGGTGACGTGAGCAAGAACCCCCACTACGTGCGCAAGGCGGCGGAGAAAACGAACTCGGAACTGGCAGTACCTATCAAGAGTGGTCAGCGTGTCATCGGCGTGCTCGATATGCAGAGTGATGAATTGGGTGCCTTCGATGAGATTGACGTGGCTGCTATGGAGACCCTCAGTACGCAGATCGCCACAGCCATCGAGAACGCGCGGCTGTACGAGCAGGCGCAGCAGGAAATCGCCGAGCGCGTGCGGGTGGAGGAGGCACTGCGCAAGAGCGAAGAAAAATATCGAGTCATAAGCGAGAATACGGGCGATTTCATCGCTGTGGTGGGGCTGGACGGAAAATACACCTACATGAGCCCTTCTCACAGGCGACTTGGATATGAGCCAGAGGAATTAGTCGGCAAATCCGGCTTTGATTTTCTACACCCCGACGATAGGAGGTGCATGTATTCGCTAATGCTGGAATACGGCTCGATGAGGGTCAAGAGGTTATTCGCAGGACGTTACGAATCCATAACCAGGTCTCTTGATTTTCGCTTTGCTGCCAAATCGGGAGAATGGCGGGATCTCGAAAGCACTGCTAGCCTTATCATGGATGAGTCCGGGAAGCCAGCCTCGTTTCTCTTGGTATCCCGCGACGTCACCGAGCGCAAGCGGGATGAGGAAGCCCAGAAGCGCTTCATCTCCAATGTCTCCCACGAACTCAGAACGCCGGTCCACAACATCCGCAGCAGCATTACGCTCTTGGGGAAATATGAACCGGCGCTCCTCCCCGCCGACCAGAGGGAAAGACTGCTGGCGGCCATCGACTCGGAATCAAAACGGTTGGGTGAGTTGATTGAGGACATCCTGACCCTCTCCCGGCTGGACCGGGGCACTACAGTGCTCCGCAGAAAAGAGACCGACCTGAACCCGCTCCTTTGCCAGGCTGGTGATCGTCTCCAGAGCGCGCTGGGGCGATGGGGCGGCACTGTACGTCAGGCGCTGGCTACCCAGCCCATTCTGGTGGAGATCGATCCCAGCCTGATGCTTCAGGTGGCGGTCAACCTGCTGGACAACGCGATCAAGTATTCCCCTGCGGGAGGTCAAATCACCCTGCGCTCCGGCCAGGGGGAGACAGATGCCTGGTTCAGCGTCCGAGACGAGGGAGTGGGCATGGCCGGGGAGCAGATGGAGCGGATATTCGAGCGTTTCTACCGGGTTACCACCGCCCACGAGACCCCAGGAACCGGGATCGGGCTTGCCATCGCGAAAGAGATTGTCGAACTCCACGGCGGCCGGATTGAGTTGCAGAGCGAGTCAGGGAAGGGGAGCTGTTTTACGGTGTACTTGCCTGTATCGGCATAGGAGGAAAGAAATGAAAGCCAGGATACTCGTTGTAGAGGACAACTCAATCGCCCGTGAAAACCTATTGTTGCTTCTGCAACAGGAAGGCTTTGGCGCTATCGGCGCGGTCAACGGCCGGGACGGGCTGAAAAAACTGGCCGAGGGACCGGTTGATCTTGTGCTCTGCGATATCATGATGCCGGTGATGGACGGCATAGAGATGCTAAAGGAGATGCAGGAGCGCGGGGTATATCGGGATATCCCCTTCGTATTCTTAACCGCTAAAGCGGAGAAGGAGGACATACGTCGGGGCAAGGCCCTGGGGGTGGATGACTATATAACCAAACCCTTCGAGATCGAGGACGTGATCGCCGTCGTTCTCGGAAAATTGAAGCGCGTTGAGGAACTGCGACAGGGGGTCCGGGATGGGCTGCTTCGCGAGAGAGACCAGTTGATTGATGTCTTAAGACATGAATTGCGCACTCCCCTGACCTCTATGTGGGTCGCAACTGAACTGTTAGAGAGGGGTTGGGATTCCGCCGACTGTATCTCCTCCCTCTGGACAGGGAATAAGCGGTTGCTCCGCTTGATCGAAAAAATGGAACATCTTCACGAGTCCGAAGAAGCCCAATTTGCCCCTGGCGACCTCCCGATCCCCGTGTTCGCCATTTGCTCCATACTGGAGGATATATGCAAAGATCTGGAGAACGTGTCCTTCAGCCTGGATATTGATACTGGGGGTGAGTGTCTGCCTTTACCCGATAGATGGCTGTCCACGCTATTGCGAGAGATAGTCGAAAATGCGGCCAAGTTCTCACCGCCAGGGGGTTCGGTGGTCATTTCTGGTCGCCGACAAGCCGACAAGTACGTCTTGCGCGTCACCGATTCGGGGACCGGCTTTCCGGAAAGCGATCGGGAGAGGCTGTTCGAGCCTTTTTATCAGCACGATAGAGAACGGATAGAACAGCAAGGGCTGGGCATCGGGCTGGCTATTGTCAGGAATATCGCCGTTGCCTTTGGTGTAATCGTCACCCTGACCAACGATGCAGCGGGTCATGGCTGTGTTAGGCTTGATTTTAACCTATGAACCAGCCACTCAGTTACTCAGTTGTAGGGCAATTTGCCAAATTGCCCCTGGG
>JAUWOI010000066.1 GCA_030612185.1 Anaerolineae bacterium | reverse complement strand
CGACGAATACGATCTCCTGAGCGATCGCCTGGCCGAATCCGGTCAAGCCCTGCGTGACGACGTTCCCCTCCACCCGAGCCCAACTGTGGAGTTCGTCGAAGTACGTGTCGTCGGGGAACTCAAAACCACTGATCTGCATCGTTGCACCTCCATTCTTTTATGTATCCACACAACAAAAAGCGCCGTCACACCACAAGACAACGGTGCTCGCACGGTTGAATCACAGCCTCCCCCCGGTCGTTACGCGGTCGTTCAGATGGCGTGCTCGATCTGGTTCAACTGCTGCACCAGGCGTGACTTGCGCCGGGCGGCGTTGTTTTTATGGATGATGCCCTTCTTGGCTGCCTTATCCAGCGCGCTGACCGCCACGCGCACGGCCTCACGGGCCTCTTCGAGACGACCCTTGTCAATCAAGATCCGGGCCTTCTTTACCGCGGTACGAGCCCGCCCACGATATACCTGGTTGTGCCGACGCCTGCGCTCTGCGCTGCGTAGCCGTTTGATCGCCGACTTTGTATTGGCCAATGCTCAGTTCCTCCTACTGACAGATTCCATCAGATGCCATTTTACAACAACTCAGCCGATTTGTAAAGCCTGCCAGTCTGACTATAATTATGTCGCAGGGCTGCTGGCGCTGGTTGCCAGGGAGGTTCTGCTATTGGCGTGCACGACTGGCAGTCTGTTGACAGGGAGGGCGGCGAATGAGCGAAACGGAACAATCTTCTGGTGGCAGCGACTACCAGACACAGATGGGTGACGTTGCTGGCGCAGTGCACACCGGACGGGGCGACATCATTCACATTGAGAAGGTGGAATTGGCGGCCACGCGCGCCGCGGACGCACTGCGGCGCGCGCTCTCCACCGACGAGGAAACACGCAAACAATTTCTAGAGGCACTCCAACAATTATCCGCGCTCCAGGCCCAACTGGGGGAATGGAAGGAGTTGCACCACATTCTGCACGAAGTGCTGGCTGCATTCTCCCCTTTCTACGCCGACCTGCGCGCTCTCAGCCACGTGGAAGCGAGACCAACGAACGGGCGCACACTGCTGCGAGGCTGGCGATCTTGCCAGACCGAAGTGGACCGGCTGATGGATTTTGAGAGTGGTGTAGAGTATATTCGGCAATCGCTCCGCCGTGAGGGCATTGTTGCCTCCCGGCCGGATTGGGGCAAACGCATCGCCTCGCTGCGGTGTGAGGTAGAGGATAGGCTGAGGGAGGAAAGATGGAACGCCGAGGGGTTGGTTGACCTGGCCGACGAGTTCAATCAGGCCTGCGATTGTTACCTCAGTCTCGCCGACCGGGAGTTGCGCCGGGTGGTTGAAAAAGTGCAGCGACTGTACACGCATTTGATAGGGGGTCTATTATGAGTGGCCTTTTCAACACGCTACAAGAACGATACCAGGCACTGGTCGCCCGCAAGGAGAAAGGCGAGACAGGAGAGGAATTCCTGGAGGATGTGAATTCCTTCATCGCCGACGCGCAGCGCGCCGGGGCAGTGACCGCTGACCTGGGCGAGCGCAGCCAACTGCGGGCCTGGATGCGTTTCCTGGCCAATACCCTGTACGACGCCACGGGTACCTATCCCGACACGTCGCTGCAACCGCTGGCCCGCGGGCAGTTGGTCAGATCCCGGCCGGAGCGTGAGGAAAAGCGGACGCCGCTGCCACCTCTGGGCTGGGCACTCGTGGGGGCAGCGGTGCTGGTCATCGTCGCTGGGTCGTTCCTGTTGCCTCGCCTGGTCGCCCCCCCGCCCAGCCCTACCCCCACGCCCGTGCCGCCCACCCCTACGTCTGTGCCGCCCACCCCAGTGGCGGGAATAGATGTAGGGATAGGCCGGGGTGATACGGGAGGCCCGGCGCTGCAGGCGCAGGTCTTTTGCACCGGCACGACCGAGATCATAGGACAGTTCGTCGTCCCAGCGCCGCTACCGGCTGATGCCCATTGGGGTTGGCGATTGACGAGGGCAGGCCACATTGCCGCCGCGCAGTCATCTCTGGTCTGGGAGACGGGGAGCACCAGCAGCACGGTGCGAGCGACCTTGCCTGATGGTAGCCCTCTCGCGGCAGGACAATATGAGTTAGCGTTTCTGGTGGAGGACCAGCCGGTGGCGAACCGTACTTTCGAAGTGTTGGCGGGGAAGCCGCAGGTGAGTAACGTGCGGGTCTCCGACGTGCCCTCTGGAGTTGGCTACACCGAGTTCACGTCCGGTATCCGTGTCCTCTACGTTACCTACGATTATGAGGGGCTGTGTGCTGGCCTGTCCGTCACCCGCGCAGCCTACTTCGATGGAGAGATGGTGCACGAGAGTAGTGAGGCGTGGTCGGGTACCAGCGTTGGGAGTGGCCAATTGGAATACTACCAACCGGGCAGGTTGCCGCTACCGAGCGGGGAGTACGAGGTCGCGGTAGGCGTGGGCGCGGAAGAGCCACAGCGGGTGACTTTCACGATCGTCGGGCCGACGCCCCTAACCTTCGGCAAAATCATCATCGCTCTAGGCGTGCAGCCCGACGGTACGCCGATTCTCACCGCGCCGGATAACACCTTCGATTGGAAGACTAAAACAGTCTATGCCACCTTTGACTACGTGGGGATGAGCGACGGGGCGGAGTGGCAGGCTGTATGGACGCGCAACGGCCAGGAGTTGCCGCGATCGGAGGATTTTCAAGATGTGGAAATGGATGGGACAGATGGCAAACACTGGGTGGTCTACTACGACGAGAGTAGGTCAGTGCTTCCTGGCGGGAGTTATAGCGTGACGCTCTACATTGATGGCGATCCGCAGAGCACTGCCGATTTCCAGATCCTCTAC
The DNA here is from genome assembly GCA_030612185.1 of Anaerolineae bacterium. The sequence continues at coordinate 10,298 of JAUWOI010000066.1, read as the reverse complement.
TACAAGCCACCGGAGTAAGCAAGGAGGAACGATGACCAAACAGCACACGGGTGATACCTTCGAGGTCCACATTGGGTCGGTGAGTGGGCCGGTGCACACCGGCAAGGGCGACATCATCGTCGAGTCTTGGGATGCGCGAGGGGTGACGGCGGCGGATCTGGAGGCGCTGCGCGCTCTGTTCGCCGACCTGCAGGAGCGCGTGGCAGCCGAGGCCTCGCCCGAACTGGCGGACGAGGCGCAGGCACAGGTGGACACACTGGAGCAGGTGACTACCGCCAAGGAGCCCGACCTGAGTACGATAGAACGGGTGCGGGACTGGTTCGTCGAGCATCTACCCTCCGTCGCCGGCAGTGTGACCTCGCTGCTGGTCAACCCCATCCTGGGTAAAGTGGTCGAGGCAGCCGGCGACCTGGCGGCAGGTGAACTCCGGCGGCGGTTTGGGCAGCAGGAGGAGAACACCCCTTGACACCCACTGACAGTATGTTATCATACAATTGGCGTCCAAGTCGGCCAGGCGGTCGCCGCTTGTGGGAGCCGGTCTCCTGACCGACCCCACAGGGGGAGGAAAGTCCGGGCTCCATAGGGCACAGTGCTGGGTAACACCCAGGCGGGGTGACCCGACGGAAAAGGGCCACAGAAAAGCAGACCGCTAGGTTGGTAGATTGGTGGGTTGGTACATTGGTAAATTGGTAGATTGGTCTCCTGCCCCACGGACTGCCGATCTCCCAATTTACCAGTTTCCTAATCTACCAATCTACCAACCTAGTAAGGGTGAAAAGGTGGTGTAAGAGACCACCGGCGTCGCTGGTGACAGCGGCGGCCAGGCAACCCCCACCGGGAGCAAGGCCAAGCAGGGACGAGACCCGCTTCGGCGGGCGCGGGGCGGCCCGCCCCGTCCGAGTCCCGGGTAGGTCGCTAGAGGCGGCGGGCAACCGCCGTCCTAGATAGATGATCGCCCACGACAAAACCCGGCTTATCGGCCGGCTTGGGTGCAACGAAGCGGCGTGTTCTCTGAAGAGCACGCCGCTTTCGCGTTGAACTACCCTCCAATCAACTTCTGTGCTACAATAGCACCAACTGGCGAGAGGGAGTACAAGGATGTCCATCGCTGTTTCTACCCTGTGGACGAGACCTGCGTGGATGCGGAGGTGTGTCGGCTTAGGAGCGAGTAGGGGGAGAGATGGTGAGTGCAGAAAGAATTGACAAGTTCCGCTATGAAGTGGAGTGGTCATGCGCGAATATCCCGACTTAATGGCCAAACAGCGTACAAAAGTAGTCTGGATGATGGTATTCGGGCTCATCGTCCTCGTCTTGTGTGTTGGAGCGGCGTTGGCTGTACGCAGGTTATTTCGGCCCACGCCAGAGCCAATGCCAATTGCCACATCACCGGCTGTTGTTGTGCCGATGACTTCCGCAGTGATACCCACGCCAACTGCCACAGCACCAGTTGTTGTGATGATCACGCCAAGACCGGCGGACACTCCCACACCAACCCAAACACCGACATCCATGCCCACTCCACCCGTCACACCGACACCAGAACCCTCCCCCACTCCGCTGTCCGATCCCCAGGGCGATGTGGGCACCTACGAGAGTGGAAACCCGGTCGAGGGAGTTCCTGGTGGCGTGGACATCCGTGCCGCCAGCGTGGGCGCCGACCTGCGAGTGGTGCTGCAGCCTGCCGCAGGGGTGCCAGCGGCATTGGCTGAATGGGCCACCGAGGACGAGGTGCTGCTGTGGATCGCCCTCTACGATCCGGTCCCCGATCCACCAACGGTGTTCATTGACTGGGTCTTCGTGCTGGATCTGGACGGGGACGTGGCCACCGGCCGCCCGGCGGGTGCAGTTCGCGTCAACCCTGACCTGGGGTACGAGGTAGCCATCGGTGTCTCATACAACGATGCCAGCGGAGAGTACGAGCCCTACTTGCTGGTGTGGGATCAGGCAAGACTGGCCCTGGTGTCGAAGCCTGATAAGCCTCGCTTTGTCCTGGATGAGGCGCGCACACTGATCGGGCTGGCCCTGCCGCTGGAGACTCTGACAGAAAACGTGGAACAGACCACCGGCATGACGCTCGTGCCTGGGGATGTGAAGGGTCGGGTGGCGGTGCAATCCTACGCAGGGGGACAGAAGGTGATAGACTTCTACCCCGACCGGCCCGACTAGGTCCGATAAGGTGCAACGCACTTGTTTCTTGCCGTTTCAGTGATTTCGTCCAGCAGAAGTGCGTTGCACCTGAGTAGTAGCCAGTGAGACCATTATGAAAGTGAGGCCATCATGAGAAGAAAGCCGACTCTCAAAGTCGCACGATGGGAGGATAAGCGGGAGCGCCGTAGGAAAGTAGCCTTGCTGGTGTTATTCGGCCTGACCGTTCTCGCCTTGTGTGTTGGGGCAGCACTGGCTGTAAGCAGGTTGTTTCCGTCTGCGCCAGAGCCAACTCCAACTGTCACCTCACCGGCTACTGTTGCGCCAGTGACTCCCACAGCGTCGCTCACGCCAGCGCCGATGGACACTCCCCCACCAACCGAAACAGCGATACCGATACCGCCCCCGACATCGGAGCCCTCCCCTGCCCCGCCAGCCGACCCCCAGGGCGACGTGGGTATCTACGAGAGCGGAGACCCGGTCGAGGGAGTTCCCGGTGGCGTGGACATCCGCGTTGCCAGCGTAGACGCCGACCTGCGAGTGGTGTTTCAGCCCACCGAAGGGGTGCCAGCGGCATTGGCCGAATGGGCCACCGAGGAGGAAGTGCTGCTATGGATCGCCCTCTACGAGCCAGTTCCTGATCCGCCGGCGGGGTACACGGAATGGCTCTTCGCACTTGATCTGGACGGCGACGTCGAGACTGGCCGGCCGGTGGGCTCGTCCCGTATCAACCCCGACCTGGGAATGGAGGTGGCCGTCGCCGCCTACTATGATCCTTCCAGTGGGGAGTACGCGACCTACTTCCTGGTGTGGGACCCGGCTAAAGGGGACTGGGCCTATGGTCCCGGCGGGGCACGCTTCACCCTGGAGGAGTCACGCACGCTGGTTGGGTTGGCCTTACCGCTGGAAGCGCTCACTCAAACGGTGGCGCAGGTCACCGGTGTGACCATCGCGCCCGAGGCCGTGAAGGGCCGGGCGGCGGCGCTTTCCCAGGTGGAGGGGCAGAAGGTGATAGACTTTTACCCCGATCGGCCTGATTAGGCAAGTAGTCGTTGGCAAATGCGGGGCTGCTGAAACTCGTCTTTCCCCAGCGCGCTGTCGAGAACCTGCGGCGGGACGAGCTGGGGGCCTGCCTGGCCCTGGCCGTCGAGTGCCGCCAGCGGGTGCTGGACCAACTGGCGGTGATGCTGCGGGAGGAGTTTGGTGGGGTAAGGGTGGAGGCGGAAGTAACGTGAGGAGTGACCACGATAAGGAGGAGAACCATGCGCACATTGTCCAGGATCATCGCTGTAATCGCCGTCGTCGTGCTGGTGTTGGGGCTGATCGGAGGCTACGGTCTCTTCACCGTGCGCCGCCCCTGGCCCAAGACCAATGGCACGATCCGGGTGGACGGTCTGCAGGCAGAGGTGACCATCACCCGCGATAGTTGGGGCGTCCCCCACGTCTACGCCTCCAACACCCACGATCTCTTCTTCGCCCAGGGGTACGCCCACGCCCAGGATCGTTTCTGGCAGATGGAGTTCTCGCGGCGCATCGGCTCCGGGCGGCTGGCCGAGATACTGGGTGAATCCGCGCTGGACTCCGACCGCTTCATTCGCACCCTGGGGTGGCACCGCACCGCCGCTCAGGAACTGGGGCAGCTGAACGCCGAGACGTGGGTGGCGCTGGAGGCCTACGCCGAGGGGGTCAACGGTTACATCTCCACCCACCGTGGCCGGCTGGGGCTGGAGTTCACCATCCTGGGGTTCACCGGCGTCAAGTTCGAGCCAGAGCCCTGGACCCCCCTCAACACTCTCACCTGGGCCAAGGTGATGGCCTGGGACCTGGGTGGCAATATGGACGCCGAACTCCTGCGCGCCCGCATAGCCGCCCGGCTGGGAACCACCGCCGTGGGTGAACTGATCCCCTCCTACCCGGACGACTCCCCGGTCATCGTCCCGCACCCGCTGACCGGGGCGACGCTGCAGGCGCTGCCCGAGGCTGCCTTTGAGGCCCACGCGCTGGGGCTCGGGGCAGGCCCCTCGGCTTCGCTCGGGACAGGCCCTTCGGCTTCGCTCAGGGCAGGCCTGGGGAGCAACAACTGGGTCATCGCCGGGAACCGCACTGAAACGGGGACGCCCCTCCTGGCCAACGACACCCACCTGGGCATACAGATGCCCTCCATCTGGTACGAGATCGGCCTCCACTGCGATCCGGTGGGGCCGGACTGTCCCTACAACGTGGTCGGTTTCTCCTTTGCCGGCAACCCCGGCGTCATCATCGGCCACAACGACCACATCGCCTGGGGGGTCACCAACCTGGGGCCGGACGTACAGGACCTGTTCATTGAGCGGGTCAATCCCGAAAACCCCAACCAGTACGAGTACCAGGGGGAGTGGCTGGATATGGAGATCGTGCGCGAGGAGATCCAGGTCGCTGGAGAGGAGGAGCCGGTGGTGGTATTCGCGCGCATCACCAACCACGGTCCCATCATCAACGACGTGGCCGGTGGCACCGAGGATGATTGGGCCTTCGGCTGGCAGCCACTGGCCCTCTCCTGGACGGCGCTCCAGCCCAGCACGATGATGCACAGCGTCGTCCTCCTGGACCGGGCCAGCAACTGGGAGGAGTTCCGGGAGGCGCTTTCGTACTGGGACGTGCCCAGCCAGAACTTCGTCTACGCCGACGTGGAGGGCAACATCGGCTACCAGGCCCCCGGCCGTATCCCTATCCGTGCCTCCGGCAACGGTTCCATGCCGGTGCCCGGCTGGACCGATGAGTACGAGTGGGTGGACTACATTCCCTTCGACGAACTGCCCCGCGCCTTCAACCCGCCGGAGGGATACATCGTCACCGCCAACAACGCCGTGGTGGGGCCAGACTTCCCCCACTTCATCTCGATGGACTGGGCCCCTGGCTACCGTGCGCGGCGGATCGTGGAACTGATCGAGGCTGATTCCTCCATCTCACTGGCCGACGTACAGGCCATGCATGGGAATAGCAGCCCTGTCTGGGCGGAGGACGTCCTGCCCTATTTGTTGGTACTCCCTTCGACAGACCCTTCGGCAGGCTCACCGCCACGAGTACTCGCGGTGGCAGGGCAGGGCTCAGACCGCTTGGCGGAGGCGCTAGAGATGTTGCGAGCGTGGGACGGGCGGTCAGGGCGGGATAGCGCCGGGGCCGCTCTCTTCGAGGCCTTCCGCCTGCACCTGGTAGACCTCACCTTCGGCGACGAACTGGGGGAGCACCTCCTGCGCCGGGCCCGGGGCACGGTGACGGTCGCGCTGGGAGATCGCCTGGCGGACGAGGCCTCCCCCTGGCTCGACGACGTGACCACGCCCGAGGTGGAGACGCGGGACGAGATCCTGCTGCGGGCGCTGGAGGGGGCGGTGGAGGAACTGACCGAGACGCTGGGGCGAGATATGGCCCGCTGGCGTTGGGGCGACCTGCACACCGCCACCTTCGAAAACCAGAGCCTGGGGCAGTCCGGCATTGGCCCCATTGAGGCGATCTTTAACCGAGGGCCAGTGCCGGTGGATGGCACCAGCCGCACGGTCAACGCCACCGGCTACAGCATGAATGACCCCTACACCTTGAGGAGCGTCCCCTCCCAGCGCCAGATCGTGGACCTGGAGGACTTCACCCGCTCGGTCTCAATGCATACCACAGGCCAATCCGGTCACCCCTATCACCGCCACTACGACGATATGATTGACCCCTGGCGCAATATCGAGTATCACCCCATGCTGTGGGAGCGGGCGGACGTGGAGGCGGATGCGGAGGGGGTATTGGTATTGACGCCGTAGGCGAACTGCGAGTGGCGACAGGTAGATCCAGGAAGGAAGTAGGGTGATGGCTCGACAAAGCGTCTTGGGCGTCTTGGTGATAGCGATCCTCGTACTGGTGCTGGCGGCACAGGTCTGCAGTTGCCCGGCGTTGCCCAGCATCCCCCTCGTCACGCTGACTGACACCCCCTCGCCCACGCCGGTGGTACATGTTGATCTGCCTGCGCTGCCCGCGACAGGTGAGCCGGTTCTCATCTCCGGCGCTATTTCATACACTTCGCCCTTCTTCATCCACGGGCTGAAGGACTCGTTTGTGCTGTTAGAAGATCAGGCGGGATTCATCCGCCGTGACCGGGAATTTGAGTTCCCGCTAGTGGGCCAGGCGCTTGGCCCGGTCGAGGTGGTGGGTGACGACATGCTGACGTACAGCCTGCTGCTTCCCGCCATCCCACAGGGCACGTTCGTTGACGTGGACAACGACGGGGAAGATGACACGGGCGTACAGGTGTTCGCAGTGGCCTATTGGTCAAACACCTGGGGCGACCCTTTCCTAGAGCGGCGCGATGGAACCGGCTGGTCGAATGCCTACGCCTCGACGGTCACCGACCCCAATCGTGAGGACGAGATAAAGGGTGGCATCCTGGTTGTGTGGGCGCCTGGCGATCAGCAGGGCTTTCCAACCGGTTTCGGCGAAGATGGGTTGCTGTTCACCGCCGACGATCCCGTCAGTCCCATTCCAGCCGGTTATAACGTCGTTGACCTGAATCAGGAGCCCTTCGACTTCTATAAGGAAGCCCAGCCCCGGATTGACCTGCATGAGGGTGAACTCGCTGTCAACGACTACGCCGGCTTGTCCTATGAAGAAGCCTTCGACGCGCTGTTCGAAAGGATGTCGCGCGATTACCCCTTCACCTCAGAAAAGGACCTTGACTGGGACGCACTCTACGAAGAGTTCGCGCCACCCGTCGCCCGCGCCCGCAACGCGGAGCAATTCTACCTCGCGATCCGGGACTTTACGTGGGCCATTCCCGATGGACACATCAACGTGACGATCAATGGCGACGTCTTCTTCAGGGAGCGGGGCGGCGGCTTCGGCCTGGTCTTGGCGGAACTAGGCGACGGGCGTGTGATCGTCACCACCGCCTTGCCCGACATGCCTGTCGCAGAGGCCGGGATCAAGGTTGGAGCGGAGATCATCGAGTGGGATGGACAGCCGGTCGGCCAGGCGATTGGCCAGGTGCAACCTTACTTTGGCCCCTATTCGACCGAGCATCTCAAACGTCTGGAGCAGGTGGTCTTCCTGACGCGCGTCCCGCCCTTCGAAAGTCTCACCGTCACTTTCCAGAACCCAGGGGCTAGAGGGCCGGAAGTGGTCACTATGGTGGCCGAGGCCGAGTACGCGTCGCTGTTCCAGGCTCTGCCATACCTGGCAGAAGACGAATTAACCCTGCCAATAGAGGGCGAGGTTTTGGACGAATCCGGCCTGGGCTACATCAACATCGCAACTTTCTCCGCGGACTACAGCCTGATGACCGGTCTGTGGGAGCACTTCATCAGCGAGATGATAGAAAGTGAGATTCCCGGCTTGATCATTGACCTGCGGCTCAATGGCGGCGGTAATATTGGGCTCGCTTTTGGCTTCGGTGGTTATTTCTTCGACGAGGAGATTATCCTCTCGCAGCGGCTTGACTTCAACGACCTGACGGGTGCGTTTGAGGTTGAGGGCCTCCCGGCGCGCACCGTGCCGGGGCCGACGCTCTACGAGGGGCCCGTCGCGCTGTTGGTCAGCCCGTACTGCGTCAGCGCCTGCGAGGGCTTTGCTTATATGCTGACCCGGGACGGCCGTTCCACGGTGGTAGGCCACTACCCGACTGCCGGGGCGTATGGCGGGGTGGGGCGCGGACAGTGCAGTTTGCCAGACGATCTGTCCTTACAATTCCCAACCTCCAGGTCAGAGACACCAGACGGCGTCTTGCTGATCGAGGGTGTTGGCGTCGTGCCCGACATTTTCGTGCCAGTGACGGAGATTAGCGCCCTGGGGTTGGATGACCCTGTTTTGGACGCGGCCGTCGAGGCATTGTTGGAAGAGATTGGCCGGTAGCGGCATCGGTCACCTCTGGCGATACGACGGATGGCCTGGAAACCTCTTCGCTGAGATTCGGGGTGTAGACAGGCCCCCAGTATCCAGTAACCAATACCAGGTATAAGGAGGCACAAGTGAACAAACAGATCATTGCTACGGACAAGGCCCCGGCGGCCGTTGGTCCCTACTCGCAGGGAGTGCGTTTGGGTGATTTCATCTTTACCGCCGGGCAGTTAGGGCTCGTCCCCGGCACGAAAGAGTTCGCCGGCCCGGACATTGAGAGCCAGACTCGCCAGGCGTTAGAGAACATCAAGGCGGTGTTGGAAGCAGGCGGCTCTTGCCTGGAGCACGTCGTCAAGACGACGGTCTTCCTGCAGGACATGGGAGAGTTCGCCCGGATGAACGGGGTCTACGCCGAGTTTTTCCCGGAGGGACCTCCTGCTCGCTCGGCGGTACAGGTGGCCGCGCTGCCGCTGGGAGGGCGGGTCGAGATCGAGGCGGTGGCCGAGGCCTGCGGCTGCGACACGCCGGAGGAGTGCGGCTGCGGTTGCTCATGACCCGATGATGCTCGATCAACGGCTACATCGTGGAGTGGGGCGGCGGCAACTGTCCGGTTTCCATATTTGCTGCTTGGGGTAATTTCGTGTAGAATAGCCCACAATCGCATGAAGTGTCCCTTCAGGTTGACAACTATGCCTATTGCCGACGTTCGAGCCAAGACAGATCACGACCTATATCTGTCTCAAATTAGAACCATATTGGCCCAGGTGCTCAGTGATTGCAAGGTATACCTGTTCGGCTCCCGTGCGACAAGCAGGTATAAGAACGTTTCTGACTTTGATATTGGCGTACTCGCTTCCAGAGACATAGAACGGGAACTTAGCCTCGCCAGAGAACTACTGGAGGCGTCCAACATCCCATTCACTGTGGACCTGGTCGATCTTGGTGCAACGGCAAGGGAGTTTGCTCGCCAGGTTCAACAGGAGGGTATCCTCCTATGAAAGGACTGAACGAGCGGCTGGCTTCCTGCCGACGCGCGGTTTCTACACTGGACGAGGTTTTGCAGATGGAGATCAGCATCATCGTCCGTGATGCCTCCATTCAGCGCTTCGAGTACTCGTTTGAAAGCCTGTGGAAGCTGCTGAAAGCATATCTTGACCAGTACGAAGGGATTGTCTGTAACTCGCCGAAACGGTGCTTCCGCGAAGCGCTCAAAGTGGGGTTGCTCTCTGTACAAGAGGCCGAGACTTGCCTGGTCATGACTGATGATCGCAACCTAACTTCCCACACCTATATTGAGGCCGTTGCCGAGGCTATCTATGGGAAGATTCCCTCTTATCTGGACGTGATGAATAGCCTGCTGGCAAACATCCAGGTTCACATTGAACAAGTGAGATTCTGAAGACTAACCTTCTCCGACCCATTCCCCCTAAGGGCCGAGCCTACGGGGGGTGGGCGATAGGGTGTGGCTGGAAACGGCCATGCCTCCCGTGCTTGGAAAGGAGAAGGACGACGGGCAGTCACCACGCCGGCGTCCACCTCTTTCCAGGTGGACGCTGTTTTTTTTGACATAGGACGCAGATTCACGCAGGTTTTCGCAGATAAAAAATCAGCGTGAATTAGCGTTGATCTGCGTCCTCCATAATGTACGCGAGTCTCCGACCCATTTCCCCTAAGGGCCGAGCCTACGGGGGATGGGCGACAGGGTGCGGCTGGAAACGGCCACGCCTCCCGTGCTTGGAAAGGAGACCTGGGCCGATATGAGTCTTCTCCTACGTTGCTCTCATCCGCCCCCTTCCTGCACGGGCAAGAGGAAGGGGGTGGTGGGAGAATATTGGTAGATCGGTAGATTGGTAAATTGGTAGATTGGTCGAGGAGACCAGGCTACCCGCCCAGATTCGCAAGGAGGAAGACTCACAATGAATAAGCGAATATTTTGGACGCTTGTAGTCCTGATAGTAGTGCTGACACTGGTGGCTGGCTGTACATCGCCGATGGATGTGGATGTACCTGATCAGCCGACCGTTGCTCCTGAGCAACCGACGGCTGCCCCTGAGCAGTCAGCAGCCCTGGAGGGCAAACTGATTATCTTTCACGCCGGCAGCCTGACCGTGCCGATGAAGGCTCTGACGGAGGCTTTTAAGGCCCAGCACGCCGGCGTGACCTTCGAGACCGAAGCCTCGGGCAGCAACGCGGCCGCCCGCAAGATCAGCGAGTTGGACCGCGAGGCCGACCTGATGATGTCGGCCGACTATACGGTCATTGACAAGTTGCTGATCCCCGACTTTGCCGACTGGAACATCCAG
>JAUWOI010000177.1 GCA_030612185.1 Anaerolineae bacterium | reverse complement strand
CTCTCCTGGGAGGAGAGGGGGAGTTGCTGCGGGACAGCGCCCGCCTCAATCTGCTCGCGGATGATGGTTTGCAAACGCCTGGAGGTGGTTTGGATAGCGCCCTTGTTGACGTCGGCGGCGATCCAGCGGCGGCCCAACTTCTGGGCCACAGCAGCAGTGGTGCCGCTGCCGACGAAACAATCGAGGATCAAGTCGCCTGGTCTTGAAGAGGCACGGATGATCCGCTCCACCAAAGGCCAAGGCTTTTCAGTGGGAAAACCAACACGTCGGCTTCCATCAACAGGATAGCGTCCAGCAATAGCCACCAACCAATGATCCTCGGGTATCTTGCCTGCAGCAAGTTCATATTTGCCCTCGATGAAACCAGAACCCCGTAATCCCTCTTCAAAGTTCGCGAGTGTCTTTTCATCGTAGGGTACGCGTATGTCATCATCGTTGAAAGTCCACTTGTCTCCTTTGCGATACCAAAGCAGATTGTCGTGTTTTCGGTTGAAATGGCGCATTCCAGGCGAGCCAGGACCATAGTAGCACCACACTGCTTCGTTTACCAAGCCGTCTTGTCCGAAAACCTCATCCATCAAACATCTCAAATGGTGAACTTTCCGATAATCACAGTGCAACCAAATGCTCCCATCCTCGGCCAGCAATTCGTGCAAGAGCAGCAGTCGCTCGTACATGAATTGAAGGTAGTTATCGTTAGCCCAAATATCGGTGTATTGGATCTGCTCACCCAGAGTGTAGGTCTCGCCCTCCAGTTTAGTTGAACCCTTCACGCCGCGCAGTTGTACTTGACGAATGTAGTCCGCACCGGAATCGAAGGGCGGGTCGATATAGGTCAGGTTCACCTTGCCCCGGTAGCCGTGGGCCAGGAGCCAGGCCAGCACGTCCTTGTTGTCGCCGTGGAAGAGGATACCCCCACCCCCGGCCCCTCCCCTGTATTCAGGGGAGGGGAGTGCTTCGCCGGTGGGGTTGAAGGTCTCCACCAACTGGGCAGGGAAGGCGGTCACGTGATCCAGCGGGCGTTTGCCCACCCAGTGGAGCATGGGGCGGCCTTTGGCCTCGGAGATGGTGACTTTTTGGGTTTGGGTCATAGATCGTTCCCTCGCGTGTCAATCGTGTTTGCGTGAAGACGTGAAACGTGATGCGTGAATGTTATCTTGGAAATGCCTGATAGGTCTCTTGGAGGAGAGCTAGGAACGTCTCAGCCTCCAGGTCGAAGTCCTCTTTGAGCCTTATGGTGATGCGTTCCGTCGTTTCGCTGCGCCGCTGGATAAACACCGAGCTGGGCAGGCCCAGCTTTTCGGCCAGCGAGTCTTCTTTGTCAAACTCTTAAATGCCCAGGCGCTGGGCGAGGTCTTGCTGCTGGAACGCCCCGGCCTTGACCAGGAAGCGCAGCCGGAGCATAGTGGAGCGTGTATCGATCCGTAACCAATTGTTGTTCCCTATCCGGTAAGCGACGTAGAACTTTTGGTTCCATCGTGGCCCATCCACGTCAAGGTTGTCGCGGATCAGGTCATCCAGCCGAAGCATCATCTCCCTGGTCGTCGGGCTACATCTCTTGTCCAGGTGCCAACTCTTGCCGTCCTCGATCCAGGGTCTGATCCCGTCGCCTGTTTTCGGGTCTCCCGTGTCGCTGAACCGACTCACCGGCAATGGGATGATCGTCTGCGGCTGCAAGAACAGAGTCTTGCCCTCGCGATACACCTCGATCTCGATCACCTTGATGTCGATACTGTGCTCGCGCAGCCACAGGGCTACACTCCCCAGCTTAGCCCGTACCTCCGATCCGACGATGATGATCCGCTGGTCGCCGTTCAGGTCTGGCACTTCGTCCACACCTGCACCGGCGCAAAACTGTTCGAACATCTCGTTGAAATTAAAGTTCGGGTCGCCCACCTTGCCCAGGTGCGAACGCGCATGGTTTTCAAAGTCCTGGTACCCCCACTTGGCGACATAGCTGGCATAACGAAGGGCCTGCATATCCACCGGATCCTTCAGTGCTCCCCGCTTCAACTCGATAATCACCGCGTTCCCCTGTACATCCAACGCCAGGATGTCAATCCGGTCGCGGATGTCGGGGATCATCACCTGGCGACCTATGATCAGTAGATACTCTCCGAGCAGTTCGTGGTTGGCGACAATCCAGTCCTCAAGACGCTCCTCCAAGAGATTTTCCTGCTTCATCTTGGTCTCGGTTACCTGGACCGGACCCTCGTCGGTGATTTTCCAGATGGGCATAGCGCTTCCTCCCACACAGATGATCTCTGTTCTCTACGATTCGATAAACTGCTTGGCCGGTTCGAGCTGGTTGAACGCCACATTATCGGAGGCGGTGAAGATCATCTCGTACTTGAGCCGGTCGGGGTTCAGCCCCACCCACTTCTGCACGGCGATGGCCTTGCGACCGTTCTCGCCATCCACCCCGTCATCCCGCTCCCGCTCTGCCTTGATCTCCACAATGCAGCAGCGCCCATCCTTCCGCCGGATGACAAAGTCGGGGCTGTAGTTATGCCACTTGCCGTCCACGCCCTTGTATTCCACGTAGAAGTCGGTCTTGCGCGGGTCGTGGAGACCGCCGGTGAAGTAGATGTCCTCCACCTGCTCCGGCTCCAGGTTCACCGCGTCCAATAGTTGGGTGAAGAAACTCTTTTCCGGGTTCGAGTCAAAGTTGTAGGGATCGTAGTGGAAGCCAAAATCGCCGTCGTTGTGTTCGACCATCTCTTTCCAACTCAGCAACAGGTGCTCTTTCCCCTTCTGGTAGGTGATCTCGGCGGTGTAGACCACGCTCCCGTCGTCTTCCTGCTCGGGCTTGAACCCGTCCGGTTTGATCAGCGCCAGGGCCACCTCGACTTCCTCTTCCTCGACCCGGTAGCGGCAGGTCTGCGCCTCGATCTGGACGGCCAGCGCGGGCAGGTGGGGCTCTGGCACCGTCTCCCCCGCGCCGTAAAGCCGCTTCAGTTCGGCGTACACCGTCCAGACGTCCAGCCGGTAGACGGCCGCCAGTTCCGTCGCTGCGCTGTAAAGGTCGGGGCCGACCACCGCGTATGTGGCCCGTTCCTCGGCCACTTGCTTCAACGCCGATGCTTTGTCCGGCTGTTCCTGTGGGCTATAGACCTTCCTCACCAGCACTCGTTCTGCCTCGATGCCGGGCTTTTCGAGGCGTAGACCTCCGAGGTCTTCCGAGACCTCGGAGGTCTGGGCGACAGGCACAACCCGCTTGACGATCTTTTTGACCACCAGCGGCGGCACGTCCAATTTGCGCACCACCAGCCGGGCGGTGCGTGTTTTCTGGCTGGCCCGGTTCAGGTCGGCGATGGTCTCCCCGTAGGTCTCCTGCAACTGCCGGTCCAGAGCACCCCGATTGTCCATCGAGAGATAGATGCGCGCCTTGTGCGGGTTGCCGACCACCTGCCTGAGACAACGGGTGCTGGCCTGGAGCACAAAGTTCTGGCTGCGCTTCAGTTTGCGGGCCAGAGCGCAGGCGAAGAGACTGGGGCAATCCCACCCCTCGGTGCCCTTGTTGACCAGCAGAATCACCCGGTGGGGCGAGCGGGGATCGTTGAGCCGGTTGAAGGCATCAATCTCAGCCTGGGTGGATTTGGACGTGTTGCGCAGGACCACGTCGGTGGGGTAGCCCAACTCCATCAACGCCTGCTCTACCACCGGGCGCAATTCCTGCAAGTCCTTGGTCTGTGGAAAATACATCGCCAGGCGGGCCGGAGCGCCGTTGGGCAACGTCACGTCCCCATAGTCCTGGAAAAAGTTGCGCACCACCTCGGCCACGAACTGGTCGGCGTGCTGCTGGTCGAAGTCGTAGGCGTAGATGCTGCCGTCCACCGCCTTGAGGATGTCGTCGCGGATGCCCTGGGAGAGACCGTACCAGATCACCACGTCGCGCAGGGGTTGGCGTTCGTAGTAGGGCGTGCCGGTCGTGTTGACGACGCATAAGAGGTCGGTCTTCTCGTGCAGGTAGTTGACCGTCTGCCGCACCCGTTTTAGCCGCGTGCCGATCTCTCGGCCGTAGGTGTGATGCGCCTCGTCGGAAAAGACACCCAGGTTGGGCAGCGAGGCGATGGCCCGCAGGCGCAGGTTTGCCTCCTCCGTCGCCTGCTCCATCCTGTGTTCAAAGTACATCTGCGTCCAGGTGTGGTGGCGGTAGGTGCGCTTCTGGATGCGGATTTTCTCGGTGTTGGTAACGATCAGGTTGTAGCGGCTGCCACGAATGACGGGCAGGTCTTTTTCGCCCTCGCGGGTGAAGATGATCTTGTAGGTGGCCTCGAAGGGCCGGTGGAGGCGCGGCGGGAGGATCTTCCCGTAGTCCACCTCGGCCAGTTCGCGCAGACTCTCCAGGATGGTCAGGCCGGGCGCGAAGACAAGGGCGTTCTGGATGAAGGGGGCGTCGGGATATTCCAGCGCCATAGCGAACTCGCTCGCCACGATGGCGCCGATGAGGATCGTCTTGCCCGCGCCCATCGCCAGCGCCAGGATGTAACTGGGGTAATCGAGCGTCAGCGTCTCGTGGACGCTTTCCAGTTTGTGGGCCTTGACGAATTCCCCATCCGTGCGGATGCGCTCCCAGAGTTCATCCAACCCCTCGTTCAGTACAAAGTTCTTGATCTCATCCCGGTCGAGCCCCAACGCCGCCAGCAAGTCCAACGGCCTGGGATAGTACCGCTGGTAGAGATCGAAGATGTGGGGCGTTTCTTCCACCAGACGCAAGTACCAATACGTCTCCAGAGCGCGCACTTGTGCCTGGCGCAAGAAGCGCAAGCCGCCGCCCTCCGGCAGAGTGGCATAGTCGAGGATTTCGGCGATGGCGGCGTAGTCCTCGGTCGGGTAGCCGTCCTCTCGCCAGGCGGTTACGTTTTGTTGGATTAGTTGGTGGAGGTGGGGCATGGGATGATACAACCCTTCTGAAAAACTGAGCCAACCCTCGCTGATAACGTGCGCAAGCGCGGTCGGGTGCCGCTACGGGTTAGGTGGCCTTTTCTGTGCTTTCAATGCCCACCTGAAAGTTTGCGATAAGATTTGAAATACAAAGATGTCCGCCCTTTGCCAGAGTCGCCCCTATGAACCGAGAAGCCTACGCGATGGTCAACGTTGCCTCCAACCCGTCGGTACTGCCGTGGATGGTGCCCCCCCCCAATTATACCCAACAACGGCCCTCGCCCAAACGACCACCGCCGCCGCCCCGCTTCCCCCACCACGGCCCGGTGCCGGTAGGCGCTGTTCACATAGGCGGGGCCGCAGGCTAGTCTCGCGGCGAAAGGTGGTCGGCCCGCCCTCCCGCCTGGGCCATCTGGCGCTCCTGGGCACTTTCGTTCACCATCTCAACGGTTTGGAAGGGGAGTTGGACGCGCAGCGGGGCCGCGCGCTTGCCGTCGGGGGTGTATTTGCCTTCCCAGGTTAGTTCTGCCATTGGGGGGGGACTCCTCACTGAATGTGGAAGGTAGGTGATGGGGCAGCACGGAGGTTCGATTACAAAGACAAGATGAACTCTTTCAGATGGTCATACGCGGAACTAGGAAAATTCAAGTATCCGGCTCGCGCCGCGAAACCTGTGAGCGGTTTTATGTCCGGTTTAGAGGCCAAAAAAGTCAGGAACCTGGCTTTATCTCTTGGTTTGGGCTTAACACCAGTCGCTTGTACCACACATTCCAAATATTCGTCTACACACCCAAATGCTGGATCACCACTCACAGCGCGCAGAAGCAAGGTTTCTATCATCCCATTGCTCTTTTCGTCTGGCAAAATGTAGACGCAGACTTGCGGACTCTTTTTTGTGGGGACTAGCGGCGTGGAGGGCGCGCGTAATCTCACCTTTTCCAACGCGCCACAGACACTTTTGAATGCATCTTGGGGATTTTGCTCTGCGTCACGAATGATCCCAATCGAGGTGACAGGCAGACCTTTGTACTGAGGACTGATAACAAACTGTTTCAAGAATGATGGTAGTTCGCTAATGCCACCGTAATTCTGAATCTGGATGCCAGATATTTTCATATCTTTGAGAAAAGGATAGAAAAATGCTTCTGCGTCTCGTCCTTCTACAAGTAGTTGTTTGGGGTGCAGGATCTCCTTTGGCTCTGGCATCATCGCACCTCGAATTCAGCTTTGATTGCCGCTTCTAAAGCCTCCTGGTCATACGTTACAGACTCGACTCGATTATCAATTCGGTCCAGCCGATGTAGTAGAAAATCATAGTTGTCACTCTGACTAAATGCTTGATGAGCTTTTCTGATACATTCATAGCTGTGAGTCGTCGCAATGACTTGAGTGTCAAAGTCCCTGGCCGCTCTGTCTATAACCTGCCAGAAACTTGAGAGAATGGAGTGATGGAGTCCATTTTCCACCTCATCAATGAGAACAATTCCCCCTGACGCATTGGCTATTCTAAGCACAATCCCAATTACACGTTCCATTCCATCTCCCATTAACGAAATGGGGAGCATTTGATCTAACCCTATGTCGCCGTAGATCATTGATGAACCTGCGCTAGAAATTGTATCCAATTTGAGTAGTCTAGGTTCTACGAACTTGAGAATATTTACAAGATCAAGATCTTGGACCCGTTTCGACTTGACTAACCGCCCAAATAGATTAGCAACTTCTCCCTGCGAGGGAGACCTGCGCGCGGAGAGGAAATAGCCCGGAAATGGTGGCTTGGAAGATACAGGTCGTACTTTCAATTGACCATCAATGAACTTCATTTCAAATTTGGTCAGGTTGTTACGTGAATCCGTGAATTTTTGTTCCAGTATCTGGCTCGCTGAAAGACCGGATCTCAAAGCGCTTTGTTCGCTGTCATTGCTGAGTGTCAATGTTTTAGAATCCGCCGAGACCAGGGCTAATTCTACCTTTTGCTCTCCTCCCCTGTTTAGACCAGCGCTGACTTTGATCTTTCTATCAACTTGTAGTTGGTAAAAGAGAGGCGACCATAGCAATTCCAAGACAGATCCAATCTCGCCTTTTAGTTCTCCAATGCCGCGGAACTGGCTAATCCTGAGAATGAGTTCAAGGTTTTCTGCGCCAATCAGTAGGAAAATCGCTTCTAGAGCAGCGGTTTTGCCTACACTGTTTTTGCCTGCAATAAGATTGACTCTAGCCAACGAGTCGATATCAAGTCGCCTAAAGCACCTGAAGTTTTGAACGTGTATTGATCGAAGTACGGGCTTGTTCATATCACGTGTCGCCTTACCACAACAATTCTTATGTTTGAGTCCGCTGCTACAAGGATAGGGTTCATTCCGACGAATTTTTCTTGAATCAGGGGCATGGTCGAGTCCTGGTTCCATTTTGATCCTCCTGGTTTAAGACTCTGGTATACACTCATTATAAACCACGAACCTCCAAAACTTTATGGGAACAGATTTCACACATCCATCACAACGGCTTTGCCTGCTGTGCAAAACTTGCCCCTGAATTATATCTCAATAGCAGTACGCGCGCAAACGAACACAGTCCCACTTTTCCCCCTGCGAACGGCGCCACCAAGCGAAAAGTGCGGAGCTACGGGCTCGTCGCCCTAAATCAAACGGTTGCGCCATTCGGACGGGCTCCCCGCGCTGAACAGGTCAAGCGCCATCTGGCGCTGTTGGGCGCTTTCGTTCACCGTTTCGACGGTTTGGAAGGGGAGTTGGACCCGCAGGGGGGCGGTGCGCCTGCCGTCGGGGGTGTATTTGCCTGCCCAGGTTAGTTCTACCATTGGGGTCTCCTCACGTTTCACGCATCACGTTTATCAACCGTCACCGTCACCCGCACGCGCTCAGGAAGGTCGCCGCCGGTCAGTTTGCGCAGCGCCCACTGTTGAACGTACAGCGTGCCAATGATCGGCGGGCCATCGCTGGCCTCTTCCTGGTAGCGGCGGGTGTTCTTGGTGTCCTTCTCGACTTTGAACGGCAGTTCTAGTTTGTCCATTGCCTGGTGTTTCCCGGTGAGTTAGTGCATCCGTCATAACTTAACGAAACAGTGTCTGTCAGTCGCCAAAATAGTGCCAAACAGACCTGAAGTGGCCGGTTTTCGCACTTGGGGCCAGTCTAAACGCCCGATTTGCCCGCCCCAATTATACCCCTCAACCCCCATCGCGCAACCGCCCGCCACAGGCCAACCATTCCCGTCACCCGCCCTCGCCCGCGACGATCTCGATCTCCTCCTCCGTCAACCCATACAACTCGTACCTGTCTGCCGACAGGCAGGCACCAGCACGTCTATCTGGCAGTCGGTGGACTCGAGCGTTCGGCAATCTCACGCCAAGTCTGGCGCTGGTACAACTG
>JAUWOI010000081.1 GCA_030612185.1 Anaerolineae bacterium | reverse complement strand
GGAAGAGATAAGCGCCGTAGGTATGATCGGCGTGATAATGGGTCAGAATCACGTATCGCACACCATGTCGGCAGACCCGAGCGACGAACGCCGCTATCTCGCGCGCTTCGACAGGAAAAGGCATGCTGTCTATCAGAATCGCACCCTCGCGAGTCACGATCAGCCCGGCTGTCACCCGGGCATATAAATCACTGGTGAAGACGTGAATGTCGTTGGAGACCCGTTCTCGGAGCATAGCGTACCTCGTACTGAATGACGTGAATAGCGAGTAGAGAGGATAGCATAAAAACAGAACCAAGTCAAGAGCGCATAGCACAGACGCCACCGATGTACCGGTGGCGTCTGCAATCATACATCAGACCGAACCCCGCCGTGCCGTGCGCCGACGTGTTTTGAACCTGCTTTCGCAGGTGGGAGCCTGCTCAGTGGTCTGCCTTGCCCGTAGGCTATCGCATTCCTCTCTGAAGAGACAGCCCCCGTTTCGATAGGTGTTGGCTCAAAACGCAAAAACGGCTATCACGTACACAGCAGGGCCATTTGAAATATACCATGCATTGGCAAAAAGCGCAAGTTGCGCGAGCACTCCTCACGCCGTCTCCAGATAACGTTCCAATTCCCAGTTCGTCACCTGGATGCGGTACTCGTCCCATTCCACCCGCTTGGCCCGCATAAATGCCGCGGTGATGGCCGGCCCCAACGCCTCCTGGATCACCTCATCCTGTTCCAGCGCATCCAGCGCCTCGGCCAGCGTATCTGGCAGCGTGCCGATGGCCCGCTCACGCAGGTCGCGCTTGTCGAAATCGTAGACGTCTTCATTGACCGGGGGGGGCGGAGTCATGTCCCGCTCAATACCATCGAGGCCCGCCGCGAGCATGGCCGTGAAAGCCAGGTAGGGATTGGCGCTGGGATCGGGGCAGCGTAATTCGGCTCGCGTGGCCCCCTCATGCTGTCGCCCATGCCCCGGGACGCGAATCAATGCCGAGCGGTTGAGTTGCGCCCAGCAGATGTAGACCGGCGCTTCGTAGCCTGGCGTCAACCGCTTGTAACTGTTGACCGTCGGGGCTACCACCGCCGCCAGCGCCCGGGCGTGCATCATCTGCCCCGCGATGAAATTGTAGGCCAGCCGCGAGAGGTTATGTTCGTCGTCCGGGTCGTAAAACAGATTGCGCCCCTCGGCGTCGAAGAAACTCTGGTGTGTGTGCATGCCCGAGCCAGCGATACCGAAGATGGGCTTGGGCATGAAACTGGCGTAGATGCCGTGGCTAGCCGCTATCGCCCGCACGGTATACTTGAACGTGACGACGTTGTCGGCACTGGTCAGCGCGTCGGCGTAGCGGAAGTCAATTTCGTGTTGACCAATAGCACACTCGTGATGGCTCATCTCTACCTGCAAACCCATCCCCTCCAGTGCCAGAATGATCTCGCTGCGCACCTGCTGCGCCTCATCACGGGGGGAGCAGTCGAAGTAACTCCCCACATCGTGCGGGACAGGCTGGGTTGGACGCTCGTCGTTACGCTTGAACAGAAAGAATTCCATTTCAGGGCCGACGTTACAAACGTACCCTAGCCCTGCGGCCCGGGCCAGGCTGCGCTTCAGGGCCAAACGTGGCACGCTGAGCGAGGGCTGGCCATCAGGACCGTGGGCGTCGCAGATCAGACGCGCTCGCCGCCGCTCCGGCGCACTCCACGGGAACACCCGATACGTGGTCTGGTCGGGCACCAGTATCATGTCACTCTCATAGATGCGAGCGAATCCTTCGATGGACGAGCCGTCGAACCAGACCCCCTGTTCCAAGACCTCCTCAAGCCGGCCCACAGGGATCGTGACGCTCTTGATCATCCCCAGGATATCGGTAAACTGGAGGCTGATGAACCGCACCCCATCCTCTTGCACGCGAGTAATCAAATCACTGGACATTTTTTGCTCCTATCGGCTACAAGTATGGTTGGCTGGCAGAAAACGATCTGAGAAGATAGCAACCCCACCTATCGTCCACCCTCTACTATCCGAATGTGCAGTTCCTCTAGTTGCCCCGGTTCCGCTGGCGATGGCGCACCAGCCATAAGGTCAGCCGCCTGCTGAGTCTTGGGGAAAGCGATCACCTCGCGGATGTTGGGCTCACCGGCCAGAAGCATCACCAACCGGTCAATCCCAGGCGCGATTCCCCCGTGGGGTGGTGTGCCGTACTCGAATGCTTCCAGCATGTGCCCGAAACGTTCCTGCGCCTGCTCCACGTCCAACCCGATGAGTCCAAATACCTTCTCTTGCACCTCGCGTTGGTGGATACGGATACTGCCGCCACCGGTCTCCTCGCCGTTGATCACCAGGTCGTACTGTTGCCCCCTGGCCGCGCCGGGGTCAGTATCCAGGAACGGAAGATCTTCTTCGACCGGGGCAGTGAATAGGTGATGGCTAGGGTCCCAACGCTGCCCTTCCTCGTCCCATTCAAAGAGCGGGAAGTCAATCACCCAGCAGCAGGCCAACACCGTGCGGTCACATAGCCCCAGCCGCTCTCCCAATCTCAGCCGCAGCGCGCTCAACGCAACGTTCACGACAGGGGGGCGGTCGGCGACAAACAGCAGCAGGTCGCCCAACTCCGCCTCCAAACGCTCGACTATATCGGCCACCTCATCCTCGGTGATGAACTTGGCAAAGGAAGATCGCACCTCGCCCTCGTGGCCCAACGCCAGCCAGGCCAACCCCTTAGCGCCCTCCCTCTGGGCCAGCGCGGTCAACTCGTCAATCTCTCGACGGCTGTAGGTGCCGCAGCCAGGAGCGCAGATACCTCTGACTTGTCCGCCCGCAGCGACGACGTCACGGAAAACCCGAAAGCCACATTCGGCCACCAGACCGGAGATGTCCACCAGTTCCATCCCGAAGCGCATGTCCGGCCGGTCGGTGCCAAAGCGGCGCATCGCCTCGTCGTAGGTCAGGCGCGGGAAAGGCCTGAAAAGTAACTCCCGGTCGGAGCAGGTCTCAACGATGCCGATCATCAGTTCCTCGGCCAGCGCCATCACGTCCTCCCGCTCGACGAAACTCATCTCCAGGTCGAGTTGGGTGAACTCCGGCTGGCGGTCGCCCCGCTGGTCCTCGTCCCGAAAGCAGCGCGCAATCTGAAAGTACTTCTCATACCCGGCGATCATCAGCAACTGTTTGAGTTGTTGGGGTGACTGGGGAAGAGCATAGAACTTGCCGGGGTGTAGGCGGCTGGGTACCAGATAGTCCCGCGCCCCCTCCGGCGTGGTTTTGAACAGGATCGGCGTCTCAATCTCAATGAACCCCCGGGGGTCGAGGAAATCGCGAATGTACTTGACCACTCTGTAGCGTAGGACGAGATTACGCTGCATACGCTGCCGCCGCAGGTCCAGGTAGCGGTACTTGAGTCTCAGTGCCTCATCCACCGGGCTATCGTCGTAGATGTAAAAGGGGGGCGTCTTGGCCGGGTTCAGAATCCTCACTTCGTGGGCCAGGACCTCAATCTCTCCCGTGGGTATATCGGGATTGGTCAGCCCCTCCGGTCGAACCCGGACGATACCTTTGACCTGGAGAACGTACTCACCACGTACCTGCTGCGCCACCGCGTGACTCTCCGGCGATACGTCAGGATTGGTCACGACCTGCACGATGCCTGAACGGTCGCGCAGGTCTACGAAGACGAGACCACCGTGGTCGCGCCGGCGGTTCACCCATCCTGCCAACGTGACCTCCTGGCCGACGCGCGCGGCCCGCAACTCACCGCAACTATGCGTTTTTAACATGTTTGGCTCCTTACATAGACTTCAGACTATTCTACTCACACTCAATAAAAAAAACAAGCCGCCCTCTGTGGGGCGGCTTGCGTTTGCAAGAGTGGGAACCAGACGAGTCACACCGTCGGCCGCCCCCAGGGGCTGCAAGAATTCTGATCATTATCCACAATCAGCCGAACGGTGTACACCATTGTCTGCCTCAAGTCAGAGTATAGCACACTCCAGGCATCTGTCAAGCGTCAGAGCCCAAGAGGGAGTGACGACTGATCGTCGGAAAAGGCCGGCTCCGCCCCGTGGCTGGCGCTGACAGGCCCAAGAATTGCCACTTCTGGAGCAAATATGTGCAAAAATCGCTCGAAGCAAGCAGATTTCACTCATTTTTCAAGCCGCAAGAGGTACGGAATCGGGATTCCGACGAACAATCGTCGCACCCAGCCCAAGAGCCCGAGCTCTACGGATGCTGTTCCAGCCAGCGGTAGGCCAGATAGCCCGAGATCACGCCGAAGACCAGGTTCTGCGCCGGCCAAATGCAGCACCACACGCCAAAAGTGCCGATGGTCAGCGTCAGGCCGATGATCCAGTCCAGCAGCCAGTAGCCGAGCAGCAGCAGGACGCCCATCGCCGGCCGTCCGGCATAAATCCAGCCAATACCCAGAAAACCGAAGAACCCACCTACGACCTCCAGCAACAATGCCACAAAGGGATCGCGTCCGCGCATTACACTTTCACCTCCCTCTCCAACCATTCGCCGATCAACCAATAGCGGAAGTCGCGCCCCTGGTAGACCTGGTACGCACCATACAGCCCGTAGCCAAGCCAGGCGAAGGGCGCACAGACCAACAGCAGCACTGCCAACAACGTGAGCAGCAGCGCAAACGGCATGAGCAATAAGCCAACGAGCACCGCCGAGAGCAAGCCGCTGATCGTCCACGCCATCGCCATCCACACAGCCAGCACCGCAGCGAGAACGGCGTAGATCAGCACGCCAGCCACCTGGTAGACGAAGGATTGCAGTGCGTGAAAGGCAACGAACCGCGATCTCTCCCGGTACCCAAAATACATCGCTAGAGGCACAACCGGTCCGACCAGCGCACCGACGCCGCCTGCCATTCCCAGTATCAGGGTTAGCAAAGCGCTCGCGTGTGCCAGCGCCGCCGCCGTCCACTCATCTGTGGATACCTGCACCAACCCACTGCCCGCTGCCTCTTCGCCTTCTACCACTGCCTGAACAACCTCTGTCTCTTGCATCTTACCTCCCATATCTTGCCTCCTGCTTTCTACACCCCAATACGCACCACTCGCCCCAGGGTTGCACCTTCACCTCACTGTGTTATAATGTGCACGCCATGGTCACAAAGCGACAACTCGGCATCGTCGTCATCACACTGGGCCTGCTTGCCGTCTTCGGCACTATCGCGGTGGATTTCATCGGCGCTGGCAAGTGGGGTGGTTTCGGCCCATTGCAGCGAATAGGAATCGGTCTCGGCATCATTACCATTGCCGTGGGCTTCATCTTGGTTCGTCTGGGCAACCGCCCAGCCTAACCAACCAACTAACCAACCAACATGCCTCCACCCCGCATTCTTAAATCACTTGGCGCAGTCCTGGCCACGATCGCCATCCTGGCCTACGCTGGCTACCTGGCCGTGTACGTCGTCTACGCGGTGGACCTCTTTCACTGGCCTTTCGATTATGACCAGGGAGAGGGTTTCGAACTGTACGACGCCGTCCTGTACAGCCAGGGGGAATGGCCTTACCGGGATAACGCCGCCTACCCGTTCTACGCCTCCAACTACCCGCCGCTCTTCCATCTGCTTATCGTCCCGCTGCTTTCAATCTTCGGGCCGCGACTGATCGCCGGCAGGCTGGTCTCCTTCGCCGCCACACTCATCACCAGTGGAGTCATCGTCGCCGTCGTGCGGCGCAAAACCGCCTGCCCTGCCACCGCGAGTACCACCGCGAGTACTCGTGGCGGGGCTCGTGGCGGTGAGTTAGGACGAAGGGGTGGCTGGTTCATCCCTCTCGTCTCCGGGTTGGCCTTTCTCGCTTCCAACTATGTCTATCAGATCGGGCCGCTGTGCCGGATGCACATGACGATGGTGATGTTCGAGACGCTGGCCATCGTTTTTATCGCCGAGTTCGAACACCCCCAGCACGGCAGGCGTAACCTCATACTGGGGCTGCTGATGCTTCTCTGCGCTGGCTACACAAAGCAGATGGCTGTGTTTACCGTCGCCGCCGCCCTCTCCTACGTCTTCCTACGTGACGTCAAGAAGGCCATTGCCGCCGGTGTGGCGCTGGCCGCCGTCGCC
Source organism: Anaerolineae bacterium (assembly GCA_030612185.1). The sequence goes on along the minus strand of JAUWOI010000081.1, from coordinate 5,739 downwards.
GGGGCTATCTTCTGGCTACTGAACGTCGCGACCGACGGCCAGTGGTGGATCAACATCATCCAGGCCAACGTCAACAAGTTTGACTATCAGCAGACGGTTTTCCTTTTCGGACAGTGGTTCCGCCTGCACACCATCTTCGTCCTGCTGGCAACGGGGTACCTGATCTACGAACTGTTCTGGGACCGGCTTTCGGTCTATTCCTTATGGTTTTTCTTCGCGTTGGGAGCCGGTGCGTTGAGCGGCAAGTGGGGCGCGGGGTTCGGCTACTTCACCACTGCTATCGCCGCCGCCTGCATCACCTCTGGCCTGGCGCTAGGCCGCCTACGGAATGCGGATTGCAGACCGCGGATTGCAGATTGCAAGTCGCCACTCGTCATCCGCCATTCGCCATTCGCCATTCGCCCACTTCTGGCAGTTATCATCCCACTGCTCTACCTGGTGCAGGCCCCGCGTCTGCTCCACATGCCCACCTCTGGCCCGGTCTTCGGACCGCTGGCCCGTGCGCTCGGCGTGGCCGACGCGCTGATTGAGGGCAATTGCAGCACGTTCCAATACCACGATACGATGGGCTACACCCAACTGGGGCACCTGCTCACGGCCGATGACTACGCAGCGGGCGAGGAGATCCTCAACTACGTCCGCACCGCCGATGGCCCAACCCTCAGCGAGGAGGCGATGTTCAGCCTGCTGGCCGACGAGCCGGTGGTGACCAACCCGACCCAACTCCTCAACCTCTACAACAACGATCTACTCGACATGACGGAGATCATCGAACGCATCAACCGGCAAGAGTTTGGTGTGATCATCTTCCGCGCTCAATTCTATCCGCTGCCAGTGCTAGAGGCCATCGGTCAGAATTATGAGCCCGTGGAACACCTGTGTATGAACGGCTTCTACTACCGCATCTTGTGGCCTCATCGCAGGTTGGATGGCCTTTCTGGGCTGTCAGGTGGGCCGGAGGGCCTGCCTCACGCCCCATGAGTAAGATGAAAGAACATTCACACCCTGAGCAATTGGAATGTCCGGGCTGTGGTAGTGCTTCTTTCAACGCCAACCCCGACGGCAGCCTTGTCTGCGACTACTGCCACACCGCCTACGCCCCGCCTGAGCGAGCGTGCTCCGTGTGCGGGGCAGCGTATGAGCCAGACGCCCACCGTTGCCCCTCCTGCGGTGCTGAACTGGTGCGCGAATGTCCAGATTGTGGCGCTCCCAACCCACTGCTCGCACGCAAGTGCATGGCGTGTGGGCAGAGACTGGAGATACTAGAGTCGCTGTTCAACCGCGTGACAGGAACGAGGGGCGACTGGCTGCGCCAGGTACGCGAGGAAGCGCCGGCCATCAAAGTCCAGCAGGAAGCCATGTCACAGGCCCGGCTGGCGGAGATGTGGAGCACCGAGGCACGCCGCCGCGAGACCCTGGCGCAGGCGCAAGTCGAGCAGAAACGGCAGGAACGTTTCATTGTCGCCGTGGCCATCGCCGTTGTCGCCATCGTCATCACCGCGGTGCTCGTCGCGTTGGCGATTATGACCCACGGTCCGGCACCCTGACCATTATGCTCCGGCGTCTCCTCCGGTCCCCTTCGCTCTGACTTTTCTTCGCCTTCCTGGCCATCTACGGTCTCACCGCTGGCATCTCGCTCAGCCGCCACTCGCTGGCCCCGTACTTCGTCTACCTGGCCGAATCGTTCCTCCACGGCCACCTACCCACACCCACGCCTCACCCTACGACCTGACGCCCTTCGAGGGGCGCTGGTACGTCTCGTTCCCACCACTCCCGGCGCTGCTGATGCTGCCGCTGGTCGCGCTGCGCGGGTTGGTCGTCTCCGACGTCGCCTTCAGCGTCGTGATGGGCGCGTTCAACGTCTCGCTTTTTTACGCTGTGCTGGCCCGTTCCGGGATTGGGGATCTGAAATTCGGGATTTGGCTCTGCCTGCTGATGGGGTTAGGAACACCGCTGTGGTACTGCGCGGCGTTGGGGTCCGTCTGGTACACCGGAATGTGTCAAGCATTTTGAGACAACTCTGGTGAGAAATTAATGTCTAACGATTCTGTCCAACTCGGCTGCTCCACCGCCTTTCCCACTGTAGCCAGATGCTCGGCTGTGTCAAGGGATCGCTGCGCTTCGCTTCCGGCCACTCTTGACTCAGCCTGCGCGCCTGGCTCGGTGGGGGCGGGCGGTGGAACAGCACTGCTGTCGCTTTGCGGTCGGTTGATCCACACTTCATTCGGCAGTTCGGGCGGCGTTGGCATCCCGCGCACGAAGCGCTCGGGGTGCGCTTCGTAGGCCGCTCGCAGGACTTGTTGACGATGGGCATACACGGCATCCGCCAGACCGTGATGTACCACCGCTGGGGTCATCAGCCCCAAGCCTGTGTGATGGTGCTCGTGATTGTACCAATGGATGAACTGACGCGCCCAATCTCGGGCACTCTCCGGGGAACCAAATTGGTCAGGATAGATGGGGCCGTACTTCATGGTCTTGAACTGCGCCTCGGAGTATGAGTTGTCGTTGGGTGTGTAGGGTCTGGAGAGACTCTTGGCGACGTCCAGATCGACCAGCAACTGGCCAACGGTCTTCGATTTCATCGCGCTACCTCGGTCAGAGTGAAGTGCCAGTTGGCCAGAACCGATCTCCTCCTTGGCACAGGTGGCCGTGATCAACCCTTCGGCCAGTTCGCCCGATTCACACTCGGCGATCATCCAGCCGACCACGTAGCGGCTAAAGATGTCGAGAATGACGTACAGATAGTAGTAAACCCACGTGAAAGGCCCTTTGAGCTTCGTAATATCCCAACTCCAGACCTGATTGGGCGCCGTGGCCAGCAGTTCCGGCTTGGTGTAGGCCGGATGGCGCAGTTGATTGCGTCGTTCTCGCACCTCTCTGTGCTCTTCCAAGATGCGATACATCGTTCGCCAGTGAGACAGGTAGACGCCTTCGTCCAGCAACGTCGCGTATACCTCGCGCGGCGAGCAATCCTGGAAACGCTCGCTGTTGAGCGTTTGATGCACCTCGGCTTTCTCCTCCACGCTCAACGCTCGGCCTGGCGTCGGCCGCGGCGCAGGCGGGCACTTGGGCTTGCGCGCTCGATACAGACGGCTCCGCGGCATCGCCAGAACTCGACAGGCCTTCGACACCCCGGCGCTCCTGCCCAACTCCTCGGCTGCCTCGATCATGCGCGCCTTCCTGCCCCGTTCTCCTCCGTCGCCAGACCAAGCAGACGTGAGAGTTTTTTTTGGACATCGATGATCGTCTCGGCTTGCTCCAGACTGGCCTGCAAGCGCTCGTTCTCCCGCTGCAGCCTGGTTACTTCTCGCTCCAGTTCGTCTTTTCTCTTGCGCCCTCGTTTCTTGGGGCTCAATCCCTTGACGACGCCTCGGTCCCTCTGCCGCCGCCAGGTCGACAGGTGGGACGAGTACAGCCCTTCCCGGCGCAAGAGAGCGCCGATCTGGCCGGACTCTGTACAGTTGTCGGCCTCTTCTAGGATGCGCCGCTTGTACTCGGCCGAGAACTTGCGGCGCTTGGCCTTGGGCACAACTTCCGGGTCAGGAATGTCGGTTGGTACGTCATGAAATGTCATCGTCTGATCTCCTCTGCTCCTATATTGTACACTAATTCCCGGAGCAGAGTTGTCTCACTTATGTTAGCACAGAGGGCACAGCACACGTGGTGGCCCTGTGCCTCTACGCACTGGAGGCGCTGGGACGGAACCGGCCTATCCTGACAGGACTATGGTTGGGACTGGGCTTCCTGGCCCGCGCTCCTGTGCTGTTGGCCTTTCCCCTCACCCTGATACTGAGCCTCCAGAGGGATCGGAACCTCCGGAATACCACCCGCTCCCTGCTTTTGCTCGCCCTGGGGATGGCACCCGCGCTGCTGGAGCGCCAGGCGACATGGGGCCAATTCAGCCTGCACTTTCTGCCGGAAAACCTGTACACGCTGCTGATCCGGCCCCCGCTCGTCTCGCTGACTCCCCTCCGTATCAAGCCCGATCCGTGGGGGATGGGACTGCTGCTCACATGCCCGGCCCTGTTGCTAGCATTGCCAACCCTGGCGAAGGTTGGAGAAACCAGGTTTTTCGGAAAAAACCTGGTTTCTTCCCTGGGGCTGTGGCTTTCCATCGTGCTCGTGCAGTTGCCCTCACTGCTCTACTTCAACACCGGCTCCTACCAGTTCGGCTACCGCTTCGCGCTGGATTGGTTGCCGCTGGGGCTACTTCTGGTGGCGTTGGGGACAGGCGGACGGTTGCACTGGTGGGGCAAGGCACTCGTCGTTGCCAGTGTGCTGGCGCATCTTTGGGGTGTGTTGTGGACATACCCCAACTTCAATGGTCAGCCCTGGCACCTCCAGTACGCCGAGATGTTGCGCCAATTGCTGCGCTGACCTGTTGACATCACTCAATCATGGGCTTATAATAGAAGCAGACTGGAATCAGGAGGGATCTACAATGATCGGTATTCTTACAGACAGTACCGCCAGCATCCCCGAAAGGCTGGCAGAACAGTTAAACATTGAGATCGTGCCTTACTACGTCCACCGCGGGCTGGAGACGTTGCACGATATGGTGGACGTCAAACCAAAAGAGTTTGCCGAGTGGTTGAAGGGAGCGACCACGTTGCCCACGACGTCTAACCCCAGCCCTGGTGACTACCTGGTGGGTCTGAGACATCTTGCGACGCGGGTGAAAGAAATAGTCGCGCTCACTATGACCTCAAAAGGGAGCGGCGCTTACCAATCGTGCCAGACAGCCGCAAGGCTGTTCCAAGAACAACTCCCCGAGGTCAAGATAGAAGTAGTGGATACGCTTCAGGTGGCGATGACACAAGGATGGGCCACTATTGAAGCAGCCCGAGCTGCGATGACCGGCATCAGCCTCAATGACGTCGTCCAGAGAGCCCGCGAAGTGGCTCAGAAAGGCACGATGATCCAGACCGCGGACACGCTGCGTTACCTTTACATGGGCGGTCGCATCGGCAAGGCCAAGCACCTGATGGGCTCGCTTCTCAACATCAAGCCACTGATTGGGATGCAGGATGGGGTCATCGTGGCAGTTGGCGCGGCCCGCAGCCGGCTCAAAGCCTACCACCGGATGGTAGAGTTGATGGGGCAGCACCTTGGAGAGAAAACGCGCATCAAGGTAGCGTTCACTCACGTGGCAGCAACGGAGCACATAGAGAAGTTACAGGCGCTGGTCACGGCCCGCTTCGAGTGCGTAGAGACAATCGTGACCGAACTCTCACCCGCGCTCGCCGTCCATTCTGGGCCCGGGACCGTAGGCGTGAGTTTCTTCCCGACGTAACCCCGCCACCCCCAACGCGAAAAGGGCCTGGGACAAGCCCCAGGCCCTTCAGCCTTCTACTGCGCCGCCCCACAGGGCATCCTTTCAGCCAGAAGGTTCTGGCTCGACCGCCGGTTCATCCAGTGTGACTTCGACGGCTACTTCTTCTTCCAACTCGCTCTGTTCCAACTTGCCCTGCCCCGGCTGGCGCTCGAAAACCAGCCCTTCCTCCCCCGCGTCAACGATGACCAGGTCGCCCCTCTCAAAATCGCCACGCAACAACTTGATACTGAGGGGGCTTTCGATGTGACGCTGCAGGGCACGGCGCAACGGGCGAGCGCCAAACTGTGGGTCAAACCCCTCGCGGGCCAGCCACCCGCGGGCCGCGTCTGTCAGTTCAACCTCCAATCCCAGATCCACCAACCGGCTGGCGATCTCTCCCATCTGCAAGCCCACAATGCGCT
>JAUWOI010000512.1 GCA_030612185.1 Anaerolineae bacterium | reverse complement strand
CTGCCCGTGACGGCGTGGGTCACGCGCAGGTCGGTCACAGCGGCGGGTGGGGGTGTGCCGTACTCGTCGGCGCCGACGTCGCGGGCGGAGCCAATGGGGCGGGGGTCGCCGTCTATGTCGTCGTCGCATAAGCCCCCGGCGAGCGTCATGCCCTGGTCAATGGCCGAACTGGCGCTTGCAGCCAGGTGCAGGTCGCCGTTTGTCCCATCAACGAACAGGGAAAGCGGCGCGTCCTCCAGGTTCCCGGCCAGATAAGCGCTGCCCCCCCGATCTCGCAGGTTGTGGCTGACCAGGTTGTTGATGATGTCAACGTCCGTGTTGGAAAAGCGCCACTCGACGGACGAAAAGGGGGCTTGCGTTGAAGCGACGGTGTTGTGTAAGACCTGCGCGCCGCAGGCCTGCCAGAGGCAGACGCCGCAGTCAAAACCGTACTCCGATGAGAACAGCGCGTCCCGGCTGGCAAAGACGAAGTTATTGCGGATGAAACCATCGTAGTGGTCAACGTAACCGCCGCCAGCGCCGGGACACGGGTTGTCGGGATAGGTGCGCGCCTCGCCGCTCGACGCCAGGCCAAAGCCTATGCCTCGGGCGTTGTCACGCAGCACGTTGCGCTCGACCAGGGTGTCGCGGCATCCGCGCCAGAGGTGAATGCCGTGCTCAGACAGGCCGGTTTCGCACCAGAAGCCCTCGATCAGGTTGTCGCGGATGACCCATCCCTGGGCCTGGTGCGCGTCTACCCCGCCGGTGTAACAGCCGCCCGCCGTCGGATTGACGTGGGGCCGCCCGGTGTCGGTCAGTTCGATGTGCGAGCAAGCGATCAGGCCGTCGTCGGAGTAGTACCCAGCAGTGCCAGGATTGATCTTGATCGCCTGTTCCCGTGGGTCTATGATGTGGACGTTGTAAATGGTAGTGTTCTCTGTGTCGCCAGTGCTGGTGGACATCACGTGGATGGGGTGATAATAAGCCTCTCGCAGCGTCAGATCGGCGATGGTCACGTCGGAGGCGACAATCTGCACGATTTCGGTGGTATCGTAGTTGCCATCCAAGATGACGGCCTCGCGGGTCCCGCTGGCCGAGCGCAGCGTCACGTGGGGAGTGTCAAGCCTGAGATAAACCCCATCCAGGTTGTAAGTGCCGTCAGCGATGGAGATGGTGGTGTGTGAGGTCGCACTGTTCACGGCGTTTTGCAGTTCGGTGACGGTGGATACGTGGACGACGTTCCCGGTGGGCGGGGGCAGCGGCGGGCAGGTGTCGCTTGTTGCCGGACCATAGTCCTGCGCCGGGGACGCGGCAGCGCCCATTCCAGAGACGGCGGGTATTGCCAGGAGCGCAAGCAGGCAAGACAGGGTGAGTATGCGACGTAGGAAACGGTACTTGTTCATCTCGTTCATAACAGACCTCCGCCTCAATCGGACGCAGAGCAAATGTTCAGACCTCCGAGGTTTTGGCCGTAGACTTGGCCTGGAAAGTGAGCAATATGCCGTCAAAATCTTCCAGGAGGGCGCTCATTCATAAACCTCGGAGGTCTTTTGGCTTGCTGCTGGCAGGGGCAAAGGGTACCCTGTGAGAGGTGTGCGACAGGGATCAACGATCAGGCTGCTGTGGTGTGTGGTGTGATGGCACTGGCTGCCCGCGTGTTCAAGGCAGCAAAAATGTACCCCGCCCGAGTTACAACTGAACATTATACCGGGCAACGGGTGGGTTTGTCAATAGGCCGTTAGTCCTATCCGCGAAAGGGCACTACAACGGATAGAGAAAAAAGCGGAGTCATTACTCAACCCTCGTCGTAGATACTCACCCTCATCTGCGTCCAACTCCTCTTGCTCGCTGTGCCATGTGCCGTTAATGCCATCAGTGCCATTAATGGAGAGACCCGGTCGTACACCTCTTGAGTGCGTTTCAACACACTTTGATTAGCAGCCGATGAATTCATTTCTTTATTTGTCTCGTTATTCGTTTCTTTCCTAATTCGTTGTAGTGTTGCCGGAAATGTGACATTGTCAAGGTAGTTGCCCCTCATCGTGGCAAATCCGCAAATCTGACATCACCAAATCTGAAGTCCTGCGCCTGGCCGGCGCGGACGTCGGCCAGGCCAGGATTGCGCAGAAACAGGAATTGTACTACAATTCAGGAAAGCAAAATCAGCAACAAGAGGAGCGGGAAAATGGCGGTCAGTAACATCCTCGTAGAGCAAATCACGACCCAGGCGGCCCAGTTGCCTTTCAGCGAGCGATTGCGCCTGATCCACCTGATCATAGATACACTGCCACTACCCCAGGAGACGGAACAACGCCAGCATCTCCTCCACGGGCAATTCCGTGGCGCACAGATGTCCACGGAAGAAGATTTCCGACTGGCTGAGTGGCGGCCAACGGAGAGGGAACTCAATGGCGCATAAGTACGTGTTGGATACCCATGCGCTGGTCTGGTACCTGGAAGGAAATCCGCGCCTGGGTCAGGATGCCAAAACGGTGATGGATGATCCTCACAGCGATATGATTCTGCCCATCATCGCTTTGGCCGAAGCCGCCTATATCATCGAACGCGGGCGTACCAGCATCCCTGATGTCCAAAGCCTACTCAAGGCAGTGCTGGCAGATCCACGTCTGGAGATTTACCCGCTGAATTGGGAAGTGTTTCAACAAACGCTGACAGCGACGGCAGTCCCAGAGATGCACGACCGCCAGATTGTAGCCACGGCGATTCATCTGCGCGCGCTCGGCCACACCGCCAGCGTTTTGACCAAGGACAACACCATCGTTGCAGCCGAATTGATACCGATCACCTGGTAGCGCCGGGCCGCGAAGTCTACAGCCCGGCACTATGCCATCCCTTTGAGATAGACCGCGGCTCGCAGCCCTCGTCTCGAGGGCGTCCATCACGCTCCCAACCTCCGTCTGTCCTACGCTCCCAGCCACCGTCTCGGGGGCGTCTTGGGCAGGAGAACCGCGTCAAAAGTGGGTGTCTCTTGCATAGGACGTCCCCGGGACAGGGACTTGGGGTTCACAAGAATATGATTTCCCGTGTTGTTTCGTCTGGCCCGAATATGACAACGCATCAGGAGGATTAACCGAATCAGCCACGCGGAGCATCGAAACACCCACTGACACCCCAGACTCGTTGAAAACAGGCCACTCCAGTGCATTTTTGACACACTTCGTGGTATCAGCCAATGATTGACTCCACTGAAAAAAGGGCTAATTTTAACGCAGAGACGCAAAGGCGCAGAGATTCTTGAATGATGCTTTAATATTTTTGAGAATCGAGGCCTTTGACTGAACTAATCTTGATCTACCATTTAAATTTCTTTGCGTCTCTGCGCCTCTGCGTTGAAG
>JAUWOI010000394.1 GCA_030612185.1 Anaerolineae bacterium | reverse complement strand
CAGAAGCGCGGTGGCGTCGCGGCCTACATTGACATGGAGCACGCCGTTGACCCGGACTACATGCGCATGTGCGGCGTGGACGTGGACGCCCTGCTCATCTCGCAGCCCGATACCGGCGAGCAGGCGCTGGAGATCGCCGAGGCTCTCATCCGTTCCGGCGCGGTGGACGTGATCGTGGTGGACTCGGTGGCTGCGCTGGTACCCCGCGCGGAGATCGAGGGGGAGATGGGGGATTCGCATCCGGGTCTCCAGGCACGGCTGATGAGTCAGGCTTTGCGCAAGTTGAGCGGAGCGATCAAGCAATCGAACACGGCGCTGATCTTCACCAACCAATTGCGGGAGAAGATCGGGGTGATGTTCGGCAGTCCGGTGACGACCTCGGGAGGGCGAGCGCTGAAGTTCTACGCCTCGGTGCGGTTGGATATTCGGCGCATCTCTGCGATCAAGGAGAAGGGGGAGACGATCGGGAACCGGACGCGGGTGCGGGTGACGAAGAACAAAGTAGCACCGCCGTTTCGGGTGGCGGAGTTCGACATCATGTACGATGAGGGGATCAGCAGGGCGGGGGACTTGCTGGACATGGCGGTGGAGATGGAGGTGCTTGAGAAGCGGGGTTCGTACTACTATCGTGAGGGAGAGAGCCTGGCGCAGGGGCGGGAGAACGCCAAGCGCTTCCTACGCGAGCACCCTGAGATCGCCGGCCAGATCGAAACCACCGTGCGCGATCACCTGGCATTGAAAAACGACCCTTCGCTCACGACTGGCGACGAGGGGTTTGAGGTGCTGGATGAGCGCGAAGCACAGGGGGCCGAAGCGCCACTATCCGCGTTGGAACCTGCTGCTGAAGATGTCGCTGTGGAGGCCTGAGACGTTCTCTACGGGGTACTCCAGTCCTCCGTCCACATCTCATCCAGCACTCCCCAGTCAACGGCCAGGCGCGTCAGCGTAGCCGTGTCGTGAACATCCAGTTTGTCCATCAGCCGCTGGCGATGGTTGCGGACGGTATGTACACTGAGGTCCAATCTTTTTGCGATCTGTTTGTTCCCTAAACCAGCGGCGATCATACTCATCACTTGACGTTCACGGTGGGTCAGGCGGGACGCCCTGTGGCCTGCATCTGCCCAGCCCCGTGTAATGGCAGGTGGCTGCCTGCCTAGCCCCGGTGAGATGAAGTGTTTGCCCTCCATCACGGCGCGTAGCGCGTTGATCAGGTCCTCCGTGCAACGCAATTTGGAGACGTAGCCATGTGCACCAGCGATCATTACCTGTTCCACGACTTCCAACTCGGTACGCGCGCTGAGCGCTATCACCTTGGTGTCCGGCTGCACCTGGCGCAACATGCGCACCACCTGGAGACCGTCCAGGCCGGGTAGCATCAGGTCAAGAATGACTATGTCGGGCTGCACTTGCCTGGCCAACTCGACCGTCTGGGGTCCGTCCCCTGCCTCGGCGATGACGAGGAATTCGGGGTAGTCAGAGAGCATCGAGCATATTCCCTCACGCACCACTCCGTGATCGTCGGCAAGCAGTAGCCGCGCACTCATTTCGCTCTCCACTTTGCCCTCCACTTGGCCCTCCATTGTGCATTTCTGTCAAACATCTTGCTGCATGATACACTTGCTCTAGTCTAAATATACCAGATATTGGGGGCGATGTCTATGGGACAAAGACCCATTTTGCCCACGATAGCGCCCCATTTTGGCATGGGGGAGGGCCTATGTGCTGCAATTCCTGTTTTGGCGTCAAAACCTGTCAGATCTGATCATCCCACGATGATTTCTCCCGCGTCCACCGGGATGACAGTTCCACTGATCCAGGTAATAGCCGGGTCGGCCAGGGCCACCAGCACCTGCGCCACGTCCTCGGTCGTCGTCAAACGGCCGCCGGGATTGCGCTGGAGTGCCTCGGCGACGTAGGCCTCGTGGCCGGGGATCGCCCGCAGCGCGGGTGTGTCGGTCACGCCGGGCCGCAGGCAGTTGACGGCGATGCCCCGGGGGCCTAACTCCAACGCCAGTTGCCGCGCGTGGCTCTCCAGCGCCGCCTTGGCTGCCGAGACCGCGCCGTACATTGAGGCCACGCGCACCGCGCCCCCGCTGGACAGCGCGTAGACACGGCTGCCGCGCACCAGGAGATTTCGCCGCACCAGGTCTTGCACCCAGTAGACCAGGCTGTGGGCCATCACCCGCAGCGTCATATCCATCTGCGGTTCGCTGACCGCCTCCTCGGGGGTGTCGGCGATGAGGGGGAGGAGTGTGCCGAAGGCCAGTGAGTGCAGCACGAAGTGAACGTTGCTGGCTGGATCGTCCGCCAGTTTTTCCTCGATTTGATCGAGCACGCGCGCCCGCTTGCGGGCATCGGCGGCGTTCGTGTTGAAGAAGACCGTCTTGCGCCCCAGTGCCTCGACGTCGGCCACGACCTGCCGGGCGCGAGGCAGCGTCGTTCTCAGGTCAAGGTGCACCCCGAAGATGTTCATCCCTGCGCTGGCCAGCGCGCGTGCCGTCGCTGCGCCGAACCCGCTCGACGCTCCCAGGATGAGTGCCCACTGGCCTTCAAGTTCATTCTTACTCATTGTCGCCTCCTTTGTACGTAATGTTTCACGTATGACAACACCTAACGATCGCGCCCGATGCGCTTTTGGTTATACCTTGCGCTGGTGTCCGAATCCCGGTAAAATGCAGGCTAATGGAACTGGTCACCATTCGCAAACTCGACCACGCCGGCCGCCAGGTCACCGCCTACCCGGGCCGGGTGCTCAGGCGCGATGACCGTGCCATCGTGCTGCGCACACGGTGGAGCCGGTCCCCGCTGGACCTGGGCTTTGTCGTCCTTGAGCCCGGTGACCGCTGGACGGAGTTTTTCTACGCCGACCGATGGTACAACATTTTTGAGATTTGCGCCAGCGACGGGCGTTTGAAGGGTTGGTACTGCAACATCACCCGCCCAGCCTGCATCAGCGCCGACGAGGTGGCCGCTGATGACCTGGCGCTTGATCTGTGGGTCACGCCCGACGGGGAGACGCAGGTGCTGGACGAGGATGAGTTCGCCGCGTTGCGGCTGACCCCCGCAGAGCGCGAGGCCGCGCAGAAGGCGCTGGCCGAACTGCAAACAATGGTGGCACAGAAGGCGGCCCCTTTCGACCTTGACCTCTAACCCGTCCCGATGTAGAATCACATCCAGGAGGGGCAAATGGTCATCGCAGTGATTGACGGCATGGGCGGGGGCATCGGGGCACAGATCGTGACCCAACTGCGGCAGGAGTTGCCGCTGGATGTGGAGATCGTCGCGCTGGGCGCCAACGCCATCGCCACCGACAAGATGATGCGCGCTCGCGCTAACCGGGGCGCTACAGGCGAGAACGCCATCCGTGTCTCTATCAATCAGGCCGACTTCATCCTGGCCCCTATCGGCGTGGTCATCCCCAACTCGCTGATGGGCGAGATCACGCCGGGCATCGCCACGGCCGTGGCCGGGGCGCGGGGGCGTAAACTGTTCTTGCCCATCAACCAGCCCCACTTCGAGATCGTGGGCATCGAGTGGAAGGCGCTCACCAAACAGATCAGCGCCGCCATCGAAGTCATCCGGCAGGTGCTGGAGGGCGAAGCGGCTTGACATCCTCTTGGGTTCGTGGTATAGTCCCTGTCGCCGACATGAAGTCGGTTGTAACAGTGCATCGTGAAGATCGCCATCGCCCGGCCTGAAGGCCCGGCACGCGGCGGTTTTTTGTTTTCTCTGGAGGTGCAAGATGTGTGAAACCACCGTCTATCTCAGCCAGGACGGCGAAGAGCAGAAGGTCATGGAGGACGTGGTGCTGGTGCAGCCCGAAGGTGACGCCTATCTGCTGGTCAACCTGTTTGGCGAGCAGAAACTGGTGCAGGGGCGCATCGTGAAGATGGACTTTCTGAAACACACCGTCCACTTGAGCCGACCGCAGGAGTCATCTGCCGTCGAGAGTTAGTTTCTTCACGCCAACAGTACAAGGGTTTGAAGGGCCATGAAGGCCGTTTCCGGCTTGAAGTCGCCGGTCTTTGTCTTCATGGCCCTTTTTGATTCTGAGTATAGGGAGTTCGTGGTGGCGACTTCAGTCGCCCACTCCTCACTATGAACGACTGAAGTCGTCACTACGAACAAACTACCAGTGTTCAGTCTGATAATACAGGAGGGAAGTCAGAATGTGTGAAGAATGTGGTTGTGGACTAGATACGGCCCTCGTCTGCCCTGAGTGCGGTGGCAGGATGGTGCTCGTCGATGGCCAGGCGACTTGCCTGTCCTGCGGTGCATCCCCTTCACCGGATGCAGACCCGCCAGAGCAGGAAGAGCATCATCATCATCATCACGCCGGGCACACGCACGGGGAGGAAGCAAAGGCCGTGCCCGACGACCTGACCAAACTGCGCGTCCTGCTCCCGCACTGGATCGAGCATAACGATGAGCACGCAGCCAGTTTCCAGCGCTGGGTGGCAGGGGCGCGGGAACTGGGGCGGGAGGAGACAGCGCAGCGGATCGAGGAGGCGGTGGAGCGAATGGCGGCCTGCAACCAGGCGCTCAACGCCGCGCTGGAGGCGCTGGAGGGATGAATTGAACCACCGGCGGCAATTCTTTGACCAGGCGGCTGCTGATTGGGACGCGCTGGAAG
>JAUWOI010000291.1 GCA_030612185.1 Anaerolineae bacterium | reverse complement strand
CCACCCCCGGGGACCGTCCCTGCCCTCCGGGGCGCCGCTCCGCCCCGGTTTATGAGCAGATGATGGACCGCGGCTACTGGGATTACCTGCGGGGCTATGTCCCGCAGGGAAGCCGGTTACTGGACGCCACCCGCATCCCGGTGCCAGGCGAGGTGCTCTTCTCGGGGGAGGGGGAATCGGGGGAGGTCACCGTCCAACCGGCTGAAGAGGGACCGTGGCTGACGCTAGCGGTGCTGGGCTTGCTCCCGCCGGCGGCAACTCAGACGCGCTTTTTTACCTGGACTATCCCGGCAGACGTGGTACAATGGCAGGGTGACGAGGGCTGGTACTCTCTGCGGGTGCAGAAGCAGCCGGGTACCGCCGGGCATCCCCTGAGTGTCCGTGGTCGGCTGCCAGAGGGAAGTGTGCGGCTGGATGCGACGCCGGAGCCGTCGGCAGTGGAGGGGGGATGGGCGGTCTACCAGATGACGCTGGAGCGCGACCGGGAGTTCCTGCTTCACTTCAGGAGAGAGCAATGAACAACATAAGCAAAAAGAAGGCCGTGTTTTGGCTCGTGCTGTCTGTAATATTGACGATGGCGGTGATGACTGGGCCTGATCTGTGGGCCGCGCCGGGGCAGAGCCCAGCGCGGCAGACGGTGCCGACGCGAACGCCGACGCCGGGCCCGACGACACCGACAGAGCCTCCGATGTCCCCGACCAGCCCGCCCCCGACGACCCAGCCGATGCCCACTCCTACTGCCCTGGCGGTATCGTCAACTGCTTCCGCTGCAGCCCACGCCGAGGCATCGTCGCAGCCAATCCTGCCAGAAGCAGGAGGATGGAGCATACGCCTATACCTGAGCGCGGCGATGATCGCAGTTGGCCTCCTCGTCCTGGTGGTGGTCGGACGGCGCGCGTAGAAAGAGAGGCAAGCGGATATGCGGAGGAAGTAGCGCCTCATCCGTAAGGGTGGATTGGCAGTGAGGTCCGTGCGGGGCGCTGTGGCGTATGCTGGTGAGGGTCTACATCAAGGAGGGTGTACATGATCGGTACTAGAGCTTGGCGGTGCGTGCTTATAGCGGTCAGCGTTGTTGCTCTATCCGTTGTTCTTGTGCTTATCCTTGGAAGTCAGTCGCCGGCAGGGGCCGGGTCAGCGATGCCTGCGGTTGTTAGTTCCGGTGGTGAGTCCTTCGTCTACCAGTTCGATCCGGATATCTCATCTTTCGTATTCACCTTCACTGTTCCAACCGACAACGCCAATCCCTGGGACGTGGTTGTCATTTCTGGCGTAGGCCACCAGGAGGTCTGGTTCACGGAGGCGGGAGCGGACAGGATCGGCAGGCTGACCTATACCGATACGAACGTCTATGCGTTCCGGGAGTACACTCTTACGGTGGGCAGCCGGCCCTTGAACCTGGTTTCGGGCGGAGGCTTCATCTGGTTCACAGAGGCAAGCGGTGATCGTATCGGACGGCTGGACCCGACGACGGGGCGGATTGACGAATTTGAGGTGACGGCGGGCAGTTATCCCGCCGACCTGGATTATGTCTCTTCTGATGGAAGTATCTGGCTTACGGAGATGATGGCGGACCAGATTGCTCGCCTGGTGATCACCTCCACCGACGATTATGCCGTCACGGAGTATTCTACCTCTTCGCTCAGCGGCGGCCGGCCTTATGGCATCGTGGTCGCTGGGACGAGCGTCTACTTCGCGCAGACGGCCAACGATTGGGTGACCCGCTTCACGCCGCCCGATAGTTGGGTGCATATCTCCAGTCCTGTTTCCGATTTGCCGGACGAACCGTATGCACTGGTGCTGGATGGCTCCGGCCAGGTGTGGGGCACGGAACGTGCGGGGAACCGGATCAGCCGTTATGTATACGGCACCTTCCCCATCGTCATCCCGTACAACCTTTCGCCGTCTGGTAGCCTGCCCACCAGTCTTGTGGCGGATGCCGACAATCATTTCTGGTTCACCCAGTGGCAGGCAGGCCAGATAGGACGCTTGATACCCGGCGGCAATCCCCACAAGGACTATTTTCCAATGCCGTTGGCGGGTCTGGCCCCCACGGGCATTGCGACGGATAGTGCCGGGAATATCTGGGTGCTTGCCTCGAGGCCCTATCGCGTTCATCTGCCGGTGGTCATGCGCTCCTAGAGAGAGTAATGTAACTAACAATGAGGGTAGTATAACAATGAAGAACATCTTTGCAAGTCGGGCTTGGAGCATTATCTTTTCTGCGGCGATTGGATTGGGAGCAGCGCTCGCTCTGGGGCTATCTTGTTCGGCACAGGTGGCCGATGCGCTACCTGCGCCTCCGCATCTGGAGGCGCTTCCAACCTCTGTGCTGGCCCCAACCAATGGGACCTACACCGCCTACGTTCCTCTCGTGTCCCACTGCTGGGACACACGCATTCCTCCTTTCGGCGTTCAGTTCTACGGCACGCTGAATGCCAGCAACGGTCTGACCCGAGCGGTTGATGCCGGGATGCGCTGGATTCGGAGGCCACTCTCATGGGCGAGCATTGAGTCCACCAACGCAACGCCTGAGAACTACAATTGGTCCAGTCTGGACTCGTCGGTGGCGAACGCAACGCAGGAAGGCATCGAATTGATATTAACTATCGCGGGCCAGCCTTCCTGGGCAGCAGTCTACCAGCAGGGGCCGGTGACTAACACGGCTGACCTGGTCGAATTCGTTGGGGCACTGGTGGAGCGCTATGATGGCGACGGGGTAGACGATGCTCCCGGTTCGCCCCGGGTGCGGTACTTCGAACTCTACAACGAACCGGACAACGCCGACGTCGGCCACGCCGTGCACGGAGGGTGGGGCTACTGGGGACACAACGGTGCAGGCTACGCCGAGTTGCTCCAGGCGCTCTACCCGGTCGTCAAGACGGCTAACCCCCAGGCCAATCTGGTCTTCGGTGGGCTTGCCCTGGACTGGTTTGAGGAGCAGGGCGGTCCCTTCGACTCCCAATTCCTCGATGACGTTCTGGCGGCCTGCCAGGGACAGAATTGCTTCGATGTGATGAATTTCCACTACTATCCCGTGTTCCGTTCCCAATGGGAATCCTATGGGGCGGATATTATCGGTAAAGCCAACTATGTGCGGCAAACACTGGCGGCGTACGGTTTCGCGGATGTGCCGATTGCCTGCACTGAGACTAGTTGGGCTAGCAATGCTGATTGGGGCAGCGACGAGTTGCAGAGTCGCTACACCATCAAAGGATACGTCCGCGGCATGGCAGCAGGGTTGGAGATCATCGTTTGGTACAGGATTGGTGACGGAGATGACTCGAGCCTGCCTGGCCTTCTGGATAATAACCTGCAGCCTAAGCCCTCCTACTGGGTCTTCCAGAGAATGACCAATATGCTGGAAAGGGCAGTTTATCAACGAGCGCTTACGCTGGCGGAGACCGGATCCGAGCAGATTGAGGGATACGTGTTCCAGGTGTGTGGGCGGCGGCTGGATGTGGTTTGGACGGAGGATGACACGCAATACGATCCCGATGATGACCCCTCACTCCCGTTGACTGTGCAGGCCCAGACGTTACGTGTGATGGACAAGTCTGGGAATGAGACGTGGCTCGACGACGGGGATGACGGCGTGGCCGATGGTCAAATCACCATTCTCGTGGGCGGCAGTCCCATCTACCTGGAGTACAATCCGTGAGATTGCCTGATCCGAGCAGGCCAGAAGAGCATGCTTTGCCGCTGATGGGCGGCGGCAGGATTGCACGCTCTGCCTTATCCGGTTTTCTGGCCGTGGGGGCCTTGGTCCTCGTCGTTTTCTTCCTCGGCAACGACGCTGGAGCCTTGGGAAAGGGGCCGGTTGTCGCACAGCCGGAGTCTACTGCACGCATTGCTGCTCCGACGCAGACCACCAATGGTACCGGCAACTATCCCAACTGTCGCTTCGGGGTGGGACAGACATGTCACTCGGTGGTGTCTTACAGCGTTTCGTCTATCAACCTTGGCTGGTACGTGAATTGGGGAACTCAAGCCAACCCACCACGACCGGGAGGGATGGAGTACGTTCAGATGCTGCGTGTGAGTGACAGTGGATACTCGCCTTCAGGGGCCCTACTAGCGGGTCGGATTGCTGCCAATCCGGGAGCCTTGTGGCTAATCGGCAATGAGCCCGATTGCATCTACCAGGATAACGTGCTGCCTCAGGAGTATGCTCAGGCCTATCACGACGCCTACAGTTATATCAAAGCACACGACCCCACCGCCCACGTGGCCGTCGGCGGCATTGTCCAGCCAACGCCACTGCGGATGGAATACCTGGACATCGTGCTCGATACCTACACCTCACTCTATGGCAAACCTTTGCCGACGGATGCCTGGAACATCCATACTTTCATTTTGCGAGAGGCCAGTTGTACGGCATACCCGGGTTCCTGTTGGGGGGCCGAGATACCACCCGGTATCGCTGCCGATCACGGGATACTGTATACGTTGGACGACATTGATCGCCTGGATATCTTCCAGAACCGGATCGTGCAATTTCGGCAGTGGATGCAGGATCGCGGTTATCGAGATACCCCTCTGATTATCAGCGAGCACGGGACGTTACTCCCCTACTATGGGACACTGTACTATGACTCGGGGGGAGATCCCTTTGACGAGGCGCGGGCGCGAGATTTCATGTACGATACCTTCGATTTCCTGCTCACAGCGAGCGATCCGAACCTGGGCTACGCGGCCGATGAGAATCGGCTGGTGCAGCGATGGCTGTGGTACAGTTTGGATGATACGAGTTACGGCGGTGCCTTGTTTGATCCCCTCACGCTGGACCCAATGCAGTTAGGTACCGACTTCGGTGCTTACACTGCGTCTATTTCACCCACAGTGGACCTCTTCGCCGTGGACGTGGGGCAGATGGGGCCCGTTCCCCATTCTCCAACGAGGACCGTTACCGTTACCCTGCGGGCGCGTATTTCCAACATCGGCAACGTCGCCATTACGCAGCCGGTCAGCATCCGCTTCCTGGATGGTGATGGGTACCAAATAGGTTCCGACCATGTTATCAGTGAGACGGTTGCGGGCTGCGCTGGGGTGCAGGAAGTCACGATGACCTGGTCGAACGTGACGCCCGGCGCTCACGCGGTGCGGGTTATCGTGGATCCGGGAGATGAGATAAGCGAAGGGAACGAGGATAACAACGAGGCGCACGGCGTAGTGTTAGTGGCGAAGGAACAGTTCTTCCTGCCGTTGATCGTCCACGAGGGATGATGATGATGCAGTATAGAGATGAATGATATGCACAGTGCCGATCGGTCTGTCGAAACCCCGCAAGCCATTTCTTGGTTTCTTCCAATGCTATTCCTAGGCATCGGCTTTGCTCAGTTCTCCTTATTCCATGCCTGGGCCTACGATGACCCCTTTATCACCTTCCGCTACGCCGAGAACCTCCGCTCCGGCCTGGGCTTCGTCTACAATTCGGGCGAGCGTGTGTTGAGCACTACTACCCCGCTCTACACCCTCCTGCTGGCAGGGTTGGGTTACCTCTGGTCGGACCTGCCTCACTTGAGCAACCTGATCAGTGCTTTCAGTCTGGCGCTGGGCGGAGGATTTCTCTACCTCATCGGACAACGGTGGAAAGAGCCTCTGGCCGGGCTGGTCGCGGCGGTGCTGTTTCCTTTTTTCCCTCTAATGATCAGCACTTTCGGCGCAGAAACCTGCTTTTATGTGATGCTGGTTCTGGGTGCGTTTGCCCTCCACGCGGGGGAACGATACAGTGGGGCCATAGCCCTGGCTGCTCTGGCTACTCTCACCCGTGCCGACGGAGTGCTGGTGGCAGTGGTGGTGGGGGTGGATCTCTTGATTAGACAGCGCCGTGTCCCTTGGCATTCGTTGTTCCTGTTCACACTTCTGGTGGCCCCATGGTACCTCTTCTCCTGGGCCTACTCTGGCTCTCCCTTCCCCGTCACCCTGGCTGCCAAGCAGCACCAGGCACAGATGGCTATCAGCGATGGTTTCGCCCAG
>JAUWOI010000157.1 GCA_030612185.1 Anaerolineae bacterium | reverse complement strand
ACACTCCCACACCCCCACTCACCCACACTCCCACACCCTCCTCCACTCCCCGGCCATCCAACCCAGCGACGCCGGACCCGCCCGTCTGGCCAATGCTGGTCGGACTGGCGGTCGTGATGCTTTTTGCAGCCGCAATCGGCACGCTGCTTAGATACCGAGGTAGGCAGTACGATGAATGAGAATCACGCCTGCTATCCGTTCGACGTCAGCCGTAGTTTCCGGAATACCCACGGCGCGCCCAACCCGGCCCACAACCCCACCAACGCGTAGCGTACGACGCGCATGACGAAGTAGAGCGACTCACCCTCGGCGGGAAACACAAATGTGAGCCCGATGTAGAGAACAAGCAGCC
Organism: Anaerolineae bacterium; assembly: GCA_030612185.1. The sequence continues at coordinate 8,472 of JAUWOI010000157.1, read as the reverse complement.
CAATAACACCAACCAGGAAGCGCGCAGCACGCTGCCACAACGGGCCATCCGCGCTGAAGGGAGCCACCTGCCTGGTCAGCGCCACCCCTGCGCCCATCCCCATTAGCACCGCCATCGAACTGCCCGTGTCCTTGTTGGGATGAAGCAGCAGCAGCGCCAGCGGCACGACCACCGCCAGTGCCAGTTGCACGGCCAGGCCGGCCTGTTTGAGCCAGGCTGTGAAGCGCGGTTCCAGCGCCAGGCAGGCCGCCAGGAAGACGGCGCCGACCGCCCAACCGCTCAACACATCGGTGGGGAAATGCACCCCCAGGTAGATGCGGGAGAAGCCTATCAGCACCGTCAGCGCGATAGCGATGACCCACAGCCAGGTCTTGCGAAACCCGGCTGCGATGATGCCCCACACGACGACTGCCGACTGGGAATGGCCGCTGGGCAGCCCGTATCCTTCGGCGTCGTGCAACTTCACTGCCGGGTCAAGTTCAAACGGGCGCGGGTGAGCGAACAAATACTTCAGCCCAGTGTTGGCGTAGACCGAGAGGAGAAAGGCAAAGGCCAGACGCACCCCCACCGCGAAGTCTACGCACCAGAAGACCAGTGGAAGGAGCATGATGAAAAACTCCTCCTCACCCAGGAAGGTGATAGCCTCAAAGATAGCGTCGAGCGCCGGTCCGTGCACCAGTTGGATGGTGCGGATGAGCTCAAGTCCCCACTGCCAGATTGCTTCCATCGTTGCCTCCTTTGTTATATCCTATTGAACGAACACCTTCATCCCCTAACCCCCTACCTCACATTGCGCTATCGGCAACGTGAAGTGGAAGTGACTGCCCTGCCCTTCCTCACTTTCGACCCATATGCGTCCTCCGTGTGCTTCCACCGCCAGCCTGCAGAACGCCAGGCCCAGCCCGGTGCCCCGCCGCCGCCCACTCTGCCCTGGTATCTGCACGAAGCGTTCGAATATGCGATCCAGGTACTCGCGTGGGATGCCCGGCCCGGCATCGCGTACCGAGCAGCGCACGAAGGCTCCATCCTCCGGCTGCGCGCTGACGGTGATGCGCCCGCCAAGCGGCGTAAATTTCACCGCGTTGTCGAGCAGATTGATCAATACCCGCTCAATCAACTCCTCATCCACCTCCACTGCCAGCAGATCATCGGGAACTTCGACCTTCAGCCGCAAGCCGGCCTCATCTACCAGCGGTGACGCCACAGATATTGCCGAGTGCACCAACGCGGCCAGTGTATGAGGTTGCTGGTTGAGTTTGGTCTGCCCCGCTTCCAGGCGACTTATGTCGAGCAACGAATCCACCAGGTCACGCAACCGCTGCGCGCTGTAGGTGGCTATATCCAGCGCTTGAACCAGCAGGCCATCTCGTGGTTGCTCCCTTGCGGCGTTCTCTATCAACTCCAGACCACCCAAAATCGCGGCCAGCGGGCTGCGCAGGTCGTGCACGATCATACGGGTCACGTCCTCCCGCATCCGCTCCAGTTCTTTCTCCTCCGTCACGTCGCGCAATACCAGCATCCAGCCCCACACGTGCCCGCCTTCGTCCAGCACCGGAGTCCCCACCCGCTCAATGACCCGCCAGCGTGGAGCATCGAGCTCGTAGGTGTCTTTCCCCAGTTCGGCCGGGCCGGTCGGCAGTTGGGTCAGGAGGCGTAAGAGTTCTTCCCGACTGTAACCCAGTTTTGCTGCTAGTCGCCTGCCAGAGCCACGCAGCAAGTCTCGCAGGTTGCGCTCCGCCAGTTCTGCCCACCTCATGTCCCACAACTCTTCGATCATCGGATTCGCCAGCACTACGCGCCCAATGGCATCCAACATCAGGATGCCCTCATGCGTGGAGTTCATGACTGCTTGCAGCCGGTCGCGCCCCTCGGCAGCCCGCTGGAAGAGTTGCGCATTCTGAATCGCGATGGCCGACTGAGTGGCCAGGTGTCCGACGAAAACCGCATGTTGACTGTCAAAAGCCGCCAGACGAGTGCTTTCCAGGTTGATCACCCCCAGCACTCCTCCTTTGCACACGATGGGAACAGCCAACTGGGAGAGCATATCCTGCTGATTGCCGCTCTTCACACCCAACGTCGGTACGTAGTTAGAGTCCTGGCCCACATCCTCCACCAGCACGGGCTGCTGTGTAGATATGGCCCGCCCAATAAGCCCCACATCTATCGGCCATTCATCCGCCTCGCCAGCCTCCACCAACGATCCCGTGCAGCCTCGGCATGAGACGATGTGTCCCCTTCCCTTTTCTGGGGCAATCATCACAACAGCCCCCAACGTAGCGCCAGTCGCCTGCATCGCGCAATCCAACACCAGATTGATGACCCGGTCCAGGTCCAGCGTAATGGACAGTTCGCGGCCAATTACCTCAATCGCCGAAAGCTCCTCTACGTGACGCACCAGGGCGCGCTGGGTTCTCGCGTACAGGCGAGCGTTCGCCACGGCCGCCGCGCCCTGGTTGGCAAAGGTGGTCAATAGGTCCGCCTCGGCCAAGCCGAAGTGATGCACGTCGGAGAAAAAAGTCGCCAACACGCCAATCACCTCGTCCTCCACAATCCACGGCACCCCAGCGAAGGCCCGGAAACCCTCCTCTACAGCCAATTCCCGAGAACGGGCAAAGCGCGGGTCGGAGTGGACGTCGGCGACGAGCAGCAGTTTCTCATCCTGCAAGACTATGGCCGGTCCCCCCTCCGTCAGCCACACTCCCACGGAGGCCAGCCCCTACCCCTCGCTCAGCCCTTTGGAGGCCCCTAACCCCAACGCCCCCTGGGTCTCATCCAGCAAGAAGATAGCCGACTTCTGGCTGCCCATCAACGACATCACGGAGGAGACTATCAGTTCCAGCACGCGGTCCAGGTCAAGAGTTGAACTGACGGCCGCAGAGATGGTGTTCAGCATCGCCAATTCCGCAGCCCGCTGACGGGCCTGACCGTAGAGTTGGGCACTGGACACAGCCATCGCAGCCTGCGCTGCGATAGTCGAGAGCATCTCCACGTGGCGCTCGTCGTAACCGTCGGCCTGCTCGTCACTCTGTACACAAATAACACCCAGTACCCGATTCTCCGCGATCATCGGCACGCCGAGCCACAACTGTGCCTCCCTCCCAATCGGCTCTACCCCCAGACGCTTTGCCATCTCTGCCACGTTCGATTGGATGAGAAGTGGAGCACGGTGGCGGATGACATACTCGGCCAACCCATTGCTGAACGGCCGGCCGGGGCGGAAAACGCGCGCGCCATTTTCGATGACGAATGCGAAGTCAATGAACTCTCGCTCCAGATCGCAGAGCGCGATGTAGAAGTTATCGCCCGGCATCAGACGGGCAACCTGGGCATGAATAACACTGAGCAACTCCAGCAAATCAAGATTGCTGAGCGCCTGGCTGACCACGTTCAACGTGGACAGTTCCCGAACCCGTTGCCGGAGCCGCGTCCGTGCCCGCCCGGCTTGCCAGATAGTGAATGCACCGCCCACCAGCACGACCGAGGGGAGCAAGAAGATCCCTATCCTCACACTATTGTAAGCAATGGCGATGAGGACAGACAGAGGCAAGGGCACGAGTTCCAGGAGGACCACATACCGCCAATCAGCCCACTTCCAAGGGAGCAAAGGCCGCTGCTGTGCCCACAGAAAGGCGACCAGGCACAGCAAGTTGGTGATGAAGTAAATCACAAACAGCGCCAGCAGCGGCAGGAAGTCTGACACGCCCAGGCCGTACAACGGAGCGGAACTGCCGAGCAGGCAGAAGCCGCCCGCCCCGGCCAACAGGCCGCCGGTCTGCACACCAACGTTGCCGGCCATGTTGAACAGGACGCGACGCAGTGTGAGAGACCTATATCCTAACGGCTGCGCCAACACTATCTTGATAATGCCGGCGAGGACGGCCCCTCCTGCGGAGGCGATCAGCCCCGGCACCAGGCCCAGCGCCAGGAAGCCGCACACGATCACCATATGAGCAATGCTGATGCTGCCGGACAGGGAGGGCAATCCGAGAGCCATCGTCACCGCAATCAGCACAGCGAACACCAGCACCCCCCGCCATGCTCCCCAGCCCAGGGGCCATTCGGAAAAGACAAGGACTGTGATAACCGCCCCGGCCAGGATTCCGCCTGCCAGCATAAGCAGTTCATCCCGTTTAAGCGACCACTTCATGATACTTCTCTTCCCCTGGCAATAAGTAGGGCGAAGCAGAACACGTCGCCGCACTCAGACTAATACCGTGTCCGCTATGACTGGTTACGAGTTTAGCACAGAAGGCCCGGTAAGGCAACCAGGAGCCAATGACAAATGAACAACGAGCAAGAAAGAAGCCCCATCCCGCGCGACTCAAACAGCCAGGCTGGGGCAAGCCATCGACTGCTAAAACATCACGTAGAAGAATATTTCGTTCCAGCATTTCCCTTGAACTGGCTCATATACAAATTGTGATAGAACCCGCCCTGTGCCAGCAGTTCGTCGTGGGTGCCGCGCTCAATGATGCGACCATCGTTGATGACGAGTAACTTGTCGGCGTTGCGGATGGTGCTCAACCGGTGCGCGATGACGAAACTGGTGCGCCCTTCCATCAATCGCAGCAGGGCTTCTTGGATGCGAACCTCGGTACGGGTGTCAACGCTGCTCGTGGCCTCGTCGAGGATGAGAATGCCCGGGTCGGCCAGCACGGCGCGGGCAATGGCTAACAACTGCCGCTGACCCTGGCTCAGGTTGCTGCCGCGCTCCGAGAGTTCGGTGTCGTACCCCTGGGGCAACCGGCAGATGAACTGGTCGGCGTTCGCCAACTTGGCCGCCGCGATGCACTCCTCGTCGGTGGCGTCGAGCCGCCCGTAGCGGATGTTCTCCATCACCGACTCCGAGAACAGAAAGGTGTCTTGCAGCACGATGCCTAATTGGCGGCGCAGGGAATCTTTCTGTGCCTCGCGGATATCCCGACCATCAATGCAGATAACGCCCCCGTCAATGTCGTAAAAGCGTGTGAGCAGGTTGATGATAGTGGTCTTGCCCGCGCCCGTCGGCCCCACCAGCGCGACTGTCTGACCAGGCTGCGCCCGCAGGCTCACATCCTTGATCACGGGCACGCCGGGCACGTAGGCAAAGTCAACGTGGTCGAAGATGACCTCGCCAGCGATGTCGTCGAGCGGGACAGCGCCGGGCGCGTCGGTGAGTTCCGGCTGTTCGTCAATCACCTCGATGACCCGCTCCGCCCCGGCCAACGCGGCCTGCACCTGGTTGTAGATGTTGCCCAAATGCCGCAGTGGCGCAGCGAACTTACGGGAGTAGTTGTAGAAGGCGGCGATGGTGCCGACTGTGGCCCAGCCCTGGAGTGTCATCCAGCCCCCCAGCCCGGCGAGGATAGCGATGTTGGCGTTGCTCAGGATGCCCATCAGCGGCGGGACCAGCATCGCGTAGGTCTGCGCCTGGACGCCAACCTGGCGCACCTTCTCGTTGGCCGCGTCGAAATCCGCCAGAGTGGTGGCCTCCTGCCCAAACGCCACGATGATCCGCTGCCCGCTGAACATTTCCTCCAGTTGACCGTTCAACTGGCCAATCCGCATCTGGTACTCGCGAAAGCCTCTGCGAGTGCGCTTCCCCACGAAGCCCACCAGCCACATCATCAACGGGAAGACGATCATTGAGCCCAGCGCCAGCCAGAAATTAATCGCAAACATCATCACCAGGATACCCACCAATGTCAGCAACCCAGTAAACAACTCGGTCACGTTTTGAGCAAGCACGCGGCTGATGGCGTCCATATCGTTGGTCAGGCGACTCATCAACTCGCCGTGGGGATGCCGGTCGAAGAAACTGAGCGAGAGCGTCTGCAAGTGCTCGAAGAGATCGTAGCGCAAGGTACGCATCGCTTTTTGAGAGACCCTGGCCATAATCACACTCTGGCCGACCTTCGCCAGCCACGCGCCTGCGTACGCACCCAACATCAGCAATATGATACGCTGTAGGCCCGTCAAATCGTCGGCAGTGATGAACTCGTCAATCGCGACCCCCATCAGGAAAGGCGCTAGGAGATCCAGGATCGTATTTACCACTACCAGGATGAACACGGTCACTAGCGCCCATTTGTAGGGCCGCAAGGTTACGAACAGCCGGCGCAGAGTGATACGTACATCGCGGGCTTTTTCGATCTTCGCTCCCCTGTGCCTTCCGCCAGGGCCAGGCAGGCTGGTTGCTGGTCGTCTAGCCACTGTGTATTCCTCCTCAGTAAAACGCGATGCGTGATTTCCTCTCACGTTTCACGCTTCACATACTATCGTTTCCCAACTGCGACTCATAGATTTCCCGATAGATCGGACTGGACACCATCAACTCCGTGTGTGTTCCCATAGCGGCAATTTGTCCCCGATCCAACACCACGATCTTGTCGGCGTTGAGCACCGTGCTGATGCGCTGCGCGATGACGAAGATTGTCCTGAGCAGGGCCGAAGGACTGGTGCGATCCGCCATCAATTGTTCCAACGCAGACTGAATCCTGGCCTCCGTCTCCACGTCCACGGCGCTGGTGCTATCGTCCAGGATGAGGACTTTCGGCTGTACCAGCAATGCGCGGGCGATGGCGATCCGCTGCTTCTGGCCGCCCGATAGGTTCACCCCTCGCTGGCCTACTTCCGTCTCGTAGCCGTTGGGGAAGGACATAATAAACTCGTGAGCCTGAGTAGACTTGGCCGCGGCGACGACCTCTTCCTCTGTCGCTTCGGGGCGACCGTAGCGGATGTTGTCGCGGATGGTGCCGCTGAATAGCACCGTCTCCTGTAGCGCTATGCCCACCTGGGCACGCAGCGCGCCCAGCGGCAGGTCGCGCACATCCACACCATCCAACGTCACTCGACCAGCCTCCACGTCGTAGAAACGCGGAATCAAGTGGACGAGGCTGGACTTGCCCGAACCGGTCGCGCCCAGGATCGCCACCATCTGGCCTGGTTCAGCCACCAAACTGATGTTCTTGAGCACCGGTTCGTCAGGCATAGTGGCGACTTCAGTCGCTCTTGCGCCGCCAGAACGACTGAAGTCGTTACTACCGTTGTAACTAAAGGTGACATCTTCAAAGGCCACGCGGCCCGCGACGTTGGGCAGGGCCTGTGTTTGCGGTCGCTCTTGCACGTCGGCGGCGCTGTCCAAAACCTCCCAGATGCGCCCGGCGGATGCGTCGGCAGCCGAGATCGGCCCGGCCATGCCCCCAAGCATCATCATCGGGAAGAGCGAAAAGGCCATATAGTTGATCGAGGCCACAATCTCGCCCACGGTGAAATCCCCGGCGACGGCCGAATTACCGCCAAACCAGATGACGCCCACCACCGCCATATTGACGAGGGCCAGCATGGTAGGGATCAGCACAGCGACGAGTTGCATCACTTTGATGTTCTCAGCCATCAAACCGCGATTGGCCTGGTCGAAACGACGATTTTCGTGCTCGACGCGCACGAACGCCTTGACGACACGCACGCCCGCCAGGTTCTCCTGCATAACCTGGTTCAACCGATCCAGTTTTTCCTGCACTGACAGAAAGAGCGGGCGCGCCTTGACGAGGAAGAACCCAATCATCACTAGAATCACCGGCAGCAGCGCCAGCATCAGCAACGCCAACCGCAGGCTGGTCGTGATCAACATAACCACACTGCCGATCATCCACAGCGGCGCGCGGGTCAGCATACGCAGGGACATCAGTACCATCACCTGTACCTGGTTGACGTCGCTGGTCGTGCGCACCAGCAATTGTCCCGTCTGGACACGGTCCAGGTTGCCGAACGAGAACGTCTGCACCTTTCGGACGATCGCGCTGCGCAGGTCTGTGCCCACGCCCATCGCCACCCGCACCGAAAGCAGTGTGTTGCCGACGGAGAATAGGGCACTGAGGGCGGCGGCCCCAAGCATCAGCAGGGCGGTGCTCACGATCATCCCCAGGTCCTGCCTGGCAATACCCTCGTCAATGACCCGTTGGGTCAAGCGCGGGATCAGCAAGTCTGCCGCCACCACGCCCAGCAACAACACCATCGCCAGGATGGCGTTCTTCTGGTAAGGTTTGATAAATCGGAACATACGTCGCAGTGATTTCATTCTTGGCTCCTTCCAGCCTAGAAACCAGGTTTTTAGGAAAAAACCTGGTTTCTGGACACGTCACACAGATAACCCATCACGGCTCGTTTCTGGCTCTTCAGATCAACCCGCAGGCAGCGTAAACCGAAACTTCGAGCCCCCACCGGGCGCGCTTTCCACGCCAATTGTCCCGCCGTGCAGATCAACCAGTTGTTTGGCAATCGCCAACCCCAGCCCGGTCTCACCTCCAACCCGCGAACGGGACTTCTCTCCCCGCCAGAAGCGCTCGAAGATGTAGGGCAGGTCCTTGGGATGAATGCCTGCCCCGGTGTCGGCCACTGTGACCTCTACCATACCCCCCCCGGGCCCCCCCGCGGGGGGGGGGGGGGCGGGGGGGGGCCGGGGGGCGCCGCCCCCCGCCCGGGGGGGGTATG
>JAUWOI010000149.1 GCA_030612185.1 Anaerolineae bacterium | reverse complement strand
TCCCCGACGCGCTTCCGATCTCCGATATCTACTCTCCTGCCATCGGAGCCGAAAGTGCTCCCCAGCTGCCTGGCCGGTGAGCCTGATACATTGTATCTCTATGGCGGCTCTCGCCTGGCGGCTACGCGGCACGTGATGGAGGCACTCTACGACGGTCCCATTGATTACCTGAACTATGCCTACCAGCCGGTGATCCTGCAAAAAGTGCCCAGCATCGCTGATGGGGATGCTGTCACGCGCACCGTGCGCGTGCGAGAAGGCGACCGGGTGGTTGACGCCGAGGGTGGGGCCTTGGAACTGGTAGAAGGGATGCGCGTCCGTCCGGCCGGTTGCCACGCCGATGAGTGCGCGGTCGAGTTCGAGGGCGAGCCGCTGTGGATGGAGAGAATGGAGGTCACTTTTGTGCTGCGGGAGGACGTTACCTGGGCCGATGGCGAACCCCTCACGGCGGACGACTCGGCCTTTGCCTTCCACATGGCTTCCGACCCTGCTACGCCCAGCAGCCACTATCTGATTGCTCGCACGGCCAGTTACCGCTCCCTGGATAGATGGCGCGTAAAGTGGGTCGGGCTGCCCGGCTTCATTAGCCCCACCTATTTCCTGAATTTCTTCGCTCCCTTGCCACGCCATCAATTGGAGGACCGTTCTCCTGCTGAGTTGCTGCAAGCCGATGAGACCAGGCGACGTCCATTAGGTTGGGGACCGTTCGTCGTCGAGGAGTGGGTAGCGGGGGATCACATCACCCTCTCCCCCAACCCTCACTATTTCCGCGCTGCCGAGGGGCTACCGTATCTGGATCAGGTGGTGTTCAAGTTCGCCTCCGGCGAGTCAGACATGGTTGCCCGCATCCTCTCAGGCGAGTGCGATGTCAGCACCCAAGATGCTGGCTTCAGGCCATTCATGCCGCTACTGGTGCAGGCTGAGCAGCATGGCCTGCTGGAGGTGATTTCGGCGACCAGCAATGGGTGGGAGCACATTGACTTCGGCATTGCCCCGGTGTCTGACTACCGGCAAGCGGACTTTTTTGGGGACGTGCGGGTGCGACAGGCTATCGTCCAGTGCATTGACCGACAGGCTATCGTAGACGAAGTCACTTATGGCCACAGCGTGGTGCCGGATAGTTATTTGCCACCCGTGCATCCGCTTTACGCGGGCGATCGCCTCGTACACTGGGATTATGATCCGGCGGCCGGCCGGGTGCTGCTGGAGGAGGTCGGGTGGCTGGATGAGAACGGGGACGGTGTGCGCGAGGCTCACAGCGTGCGGAGCGTTCGTGCTGGTACGCCGTTCGAGATCACGTTGTTGATCCCGTCTGATAGCACGGTCACGCAACAGACTGCCCGCATCGCCAAAGCCAACCTGGCTGACTGTGGTATCCGCGTGCACGTGGAAGTGCTGTTCCAATGGGAGTTCTTCGCCGACGGGCCCGATGGGCCACTCTTCGGTCGGCAGTTTGATCTGGCCGAAACGACGTGGTGGTTCGACGTGATCCCCTCGTGTGGACACTACATGTCTTCTGAGATCCCGGACAAGGGGCGCTGGTACGGGGATAATCCTGCTGGCTACAGCAATCCCGACTACGATGCGGTCTGCCAGGCAGCGCTTCAGGCATTGCCCGGCACCCAACAGTACGAGGAGTATCACAAGCAGGCGCAGGTCATCTTCTCCGAGGAACTTCCCGCTATCCCGCTGTTCATGTGGCTGCGGGTTGCTTTGGCCCGGCCGGGCGTGCTGAACTTCACGCTGGATTCCACGGCACAGAGTGAGTTGTGGAATATCGAGATACTGGACTTGCAGGAGATGTCACCGTGAGTGATTGGCGATTGGCTAACCTCGGGCTGGTGTACACGTGATGGCGATATGATGAGCGAGGTACAACAACCGATTCCTCCTCGCATCTTGATCGTCGAAGACGAGGTTGAGATGCTGGAGCTGATGCGAAATATGCTGAAACTAACGCGTTGCCAGGTGCTGGCGGCGTCTTCTGGCGGGAAAGCGCTGGACACTTTGCGTCGGGAAGCGGCAGCAGGGCGCGAGATTGATCTGGTTTTACTGGACATCATGATGCCGGAGATGGACGGCTATGAGGTGATCGCTCGGGTCAAGGCCGACCCTGTGCTTTGCAATACCGCATTCATTGTGACCACGGCCCTCGATTCGGTCAGTGATAAGACGCTGGGTCTGGGGATGGGAGCCGACGATTACCTCACCAAACCTTTCGACCCTCAGGAACTGCTGGCGCGGATTGACGCTGTCATGCGCATTCGCCGCAGTGAACGGACCCTGCGCCAGCGCAATCGGGAACTGGCGACCCTCGTCGAGATCAACCGTATGGTCACCTCTAGCCTGGACCTGGATGAGGTTCTGGAAGCGACGATGCAGGGTATCCGCGAAATCTTACAGGTCCAGGCTGGCTCGTTGGTGCTGATGGATGAGGAGACAGGCGAGTTGGTCTTCTGCAAAACGCTGGGGCCCAAGCAGGACTGGATTGCTGGCCGGACCGTTCAGCCGGGCGAGGGCATCGTGGGCTATGTGGTGCAGTCTGGCGAGCCTCAACTCGTCAACAACGTCGAGCGTGATCCTCACTTCTTGGCCGAGATTGACGAGAAGGCAGGACTCACCGCCCGCGTCATCCTCTGTGTGCCGTTGAAGATTCACGACCGAGTGATCGGGGCCATTGAGGTGATCAACAAACTGGGTGGGGTGTTCACCGAGCGAGACCTGGAACTACTGCAGGCGATGGCGGCCTCGGTTGCGGTGGCAGTGGATAACGCCAATTTGTACAGTGAGTTGGCCGATTTCACAGAGGTGTTGGAGCGTTCCCAGGCACAACTTGTGCAGGCGGAGAAGATGGCTGCCATCGGCCGGCTGGCCGCTTCCATTGCTCACGAGATCAACAATCCTCTCCAGGCGATTCACAACAGTCTGCACTTGAGCCTGCACGAAAGTCTTGGCGACGATAAACGCCTGCAGTATCTGAACATGGCCCAGGCCGAGGTGCAACGGTTGATCGAGATCGTGCAGCGCATGCTGGATTTCTATCGGCCCTCGCGCGGCGGTGTGGTGCCTACCGACGTCAACAGCGTCGTGGAAAACGTGCTCGCCCTGGCTCACAAGCGGCTACAACATGGCGGCGTCCGCGTGTATACCCACATGATCTCTGACTTGCCTTTCGTGCCTGTGGTCTCTGACCAGATCACCCAGGTGTTCTTGAACATCATCATCAACGCCATTGAGGCCCTGCCATCGGGCGGCGACCTGCGGTTGGAGACGATGCTTTCGGAGGACGGTGAGTGGGTGCTGGCAAGTTTCCATGACACTGGTCCGGGCATGTCACCGGACCAAATCACCAATCTGTTTGAGCCTTTCTATACGACCAAGCCCACCGGCACTGGACTGGGGCTGGCCATAAGTTATGGAATCATCGAGCGTCACGGCGGAGTAATTGAAGTATCAAGCCAACCAGGCCAAGGGACGGTCTTCACTGTCAGATTGCCTGTGCATCCAGGGGAGACGGGAGAAGTAAAACGCAAGGAGTGAGGCGCAAAGAGATGGTGGAGCAGAGTCAAGTAGCACACGTTATGGTGGTGGATGACGAGGCGGTGGCCCGTGTCTCTCTGGCGGAGATATTGAGGTTAGAAGGCTACCAGGTTGCTACTGCCGCCAGTGGTGAGGAGGCATTGAGCCTGTTGGGCAAGAGTGAGCCCTTTGACCTGATAGTGCTTGATCTCAAGATGCCTGGGATGGATGGACTTGAGGTGACTGAGGTGGTGCAGGAACGATCTTCTGGCACGGTAATTATCCTGCTGACTGCCTTCGCGACGTTGGAGACGGCGATTCAAGCCATTCGGCGTGGTGCACATGACTACTTGCTTAAGCCTTGTTCTGTCCCCGAGATTCTGGAGAGCGTGTGCAGAGGATTGGCGAAGCGCCAACAGGAACAACAGCGCCGGCATCTGGTCAGTCAACTGAAACGGACGCTTTCCGAGTTGGCCGCTGTGGAAGGTGCGGAGGCGGCTGAGGATGTGCTGTCTCCTCAGCCCAGCCGCTTCATCCAGATTCGCGATATCGTGCTGGACCGTCAGCAGTATGTCATCATGCTCCGAGGGCGACCACTGGATCTGACCCCAACTGAGTTTAAGATATTGGTTTGTCTAATGGAGACCCCGGATCAGATTTGGAGTCCCCAGGAATTGGTGCGGCGTGCCCAGGGGTACGAAACGGACGCCTGGGGTGCGCGCGCGATTGTCCGGGTCCATATCCGCCGCTTGCGCAAGAAAATGGAGACAGATCCCTCTAACCCCCAGTACATTCTCAATGTGCGCGGCGTTGGTTACATGTTCGCGAGTAGTAGCCCGGACGCAAACTGAGTTTCTCCTCTTCGTAACCAAATCGTAACCCCTTCGCAACCCGCAGGTGCAGTTTTCTGTGGTATGCTATGTCAGCCTTGTAGTTATTCAGTCTTGTAGTTATTCAGTTGCCTGGATGGAGAGACCACCAGTGCTAGCCAGAGCAAGGGTAGATCAGAGGACAAGTGGTGAAGGGGGGGGGGCTTCGTGATGATGACCTGGTTCGACAATGTCAAGACGCATGTTGGGTGGGACAAGGCTGACCGTACACAGATCGCCGAACTACGTCGCTGGTTGGACTCTGACGCTACCGGGGTGATTGAGGGTCTCGGCAAGCAGTTGGCGCAGTTCAAAGGTACGCAGTCGCTGATGGCCAATGCGCGTTTCGTCCGGCGCTTGCACGGCGTGCTCAATGAATGGCTGGTGGGTCTGCTTGATGGAACGTTCGACGGGGAGTACGTCAAGGAGCGTTGTGCATTTGGGCGGAAGTTGGTGGAGATTGATCTGGCATTCGAGGACGTCATCCTACTGGAGGGACTGACGCGGAGGCATTTGTTTGAGTTAGCCCAGAGTCAGTCAGGTGAACATCCTCATGCGCTCTCATCTACGATGCACACGCTGGATAAGGCGTTGAATCTCGACTTAGTGTTGATCTACAGTGGCTATCTCCAGGTTCATAATGCCGAAATGGAGCGTGCACTGCTGGACCGCTTCCTCACCATTACGGGATTCAGTCGCACGTTGTACGAGAATCTGGTGGAGGCACGTGAGTGGAGTGAAGCAGGCCGGTAACAGACTGGGCTCTATTGGACTGGCTGGTACGTCGTGTGGTATTCTAAGGAGCAGCAAGACCGGGCGTTAGTGGCCCGGCTTTTCATTTAGAGTCTGTCCAAAGAGACAGCAAAGGCGGCTTCCGCGTCGTCGTGTTGCTCAACAAGCGGTGCTTGACGCAAGGGATCTTTGTGGTAAAATAAATAGGTAAGTGCCCCCATCGTCTAGTCTGGCCTAGGACACGGGCCTTTCAAGCCCGCGACAAGGGTTCGAATCCCTTTGGGGGCATAGAGCAATGCTCAAGCCCTGGCAATAGGCCGGGGCCTGTTATGTTAGGAGCAGATGGGATCACCAGATGGAAATGCTCTTGAAGTACTCGTCGGCCGACTGCTGACACGGCGTGGGTTGACCCTGGCGGTAGCCGAATCATGCACTGGTGGGCTCATCGGTCACCGTATTACCAATATCCCCGGCAGTTCGGTTTACTATCAGGGCTCGATTACGGCCTATTCCTATGATGTCAAGGAACTGCTTCTCCATGTGCGACATGACTCGCTGTACCATTATGGCGCGGTGAGCGAGCAGACGGCGCGGGATATGGCACGGGGTGTGCAGCGTGCCCTCCGCAGTGATATCGGTCTGGCCGTGACTGGCGTCGCGGGGCCGGATGGCGGCACGCCGGAGAAGCCCGTGGGCCTAGTCTACGTCGCGCTGGCTGCGCCAGATGGTGCGTGGGTGGAGCGGCACATGTGGAGTGGCAGCCGCTGGGAGAACAAAGCGCGCTCGGCTGAGGCTGCACTCGACCTGTTGCGTCGTTACCTGGAGGGTCAGTTGTGACGGTTGTGGGCGAAGCAACTGTCATCGAAATGGAAGCCGAAACTTGTTTCGGTGACTTTTGCATAGATGTTCGGTCGCGCAGGTGCGGCTTTGTGCCTGCTGGTTACATCAACGAGTTGGTGCTTCCATTCACTGCCGCAGGGTGCGAAAAGTAAGATTTGTTGAGGGCGTTGGGGAGTAGTCCGTGGTTGCCGCTGCGTTACGTGGAAGGCGTGCTCAAAACGGGGTGCGTCCCTTTGACCCCTACCGTGACCTCGGGCCAGTCGCTGAGTTGATTGTCACTGCCTTCGGCGGCAAGTTGGACCCCGCTGGCCAGGTGGTGTTGGAGAGGATGTGTCGTGGGGCTCGCTGGGGCCCATTGCTGGTGTGGTTGTACTGGCCGGGGTGGAGCAGTGCGGCTGTTGCGCCGGGCTTTGTGTGGACCGAAGAAGGGCGCGTGGTGGGTAACGTCTCACTGCGGCGCGCTCTGGGGTGGGGTGGTTTTCTTATTGGGAATGTAGCTGTGCACCCCAACTGGCAGGGGCGCGGTATTGCCCGTGCGCTGATGGAGGCGGTGCTGGAGGAAATCCCTGCGTGGGGTGGACGCTGGGCAGGGTTGGAGGTACAGGCCGATAACCAGCAGGCCCGTCGACTCTACGAGCACCTGGGCTTTCAAGATGTCGGCAGGACGTTGCATATGCTGCGCCCGGCGGGTCTGCCGTGGGCCGGGAATTCGACGCCGCATCCCTCATTGCGTCGGGGGCATAGCCACGATAGTGAGGCGCTGATTGAACTGGTGCGCGCTATTGTCCCTGAAAGCCATCGCCCATTGCTGAGATTGCCAAGGGCAGACTATCAACTGGGGTGGGAGCGCACCCTGGATTGCTGGCTAAGAGGGCGGCGCGAGGTCTGGTGGGTGGCTGAGGAAGGCGGCGCTGTACGGGGCGCAGTGCGGGCGCTGCGTGAGCGTGGACGCTGCCCTGACCGGCTGGAGGTGCTGGTGGCGCCTGAGCATGGCGGTTGTTTTGAAACCGTGCTGGTGCAGCAGGGCTTGACCAGTCTGCGTGGCGCTTCCAAGAAGACGGTCGAAACCGTGTTGCCGAGCCCTACGGAACCGCTGATTGCGGCGTTGGAGGCGGCCGGTTTTCAGAGACTGCGCCTGTTGGTACAGATGCGCCTGGATATTAGATCAGATCAGGTGCATTTTTTGACAAACCGGTCTTCCATGCTATAATTCAAGTTCCTCAATTTTGATCGTGACATAAGTATTTGTGCAGCGATGTAGGAGAAGAGGGAAATATAGTTATGACTTATCTGGGGAACAAGTCTTATGCCCACACCACCAGCACGGAGCAGTTGCCAGGTTTGATCGAGGTTCAACTCGAGTCATTCCGTTGGTTGCAGGAGGAGGGCCTGGTTCAACTCTTCGACGAAATTTCACCCATCGAAAGTTTCAACGGTAATCTCAAGCTGTACTTCCCTGGTTCCAAGGCCAGGGAGTCTCAGTTCGAGACTGGTTATTATTTTGGTGAGCCCAAGTATTCAGAGGAGGAGTGCCTCGAACGAGATATCACGTATGCAGTTCCTCTGCACGTTCAGGTGGTGCTCGACAACCGCGAAACGGGTGAGATTGTCGAATCGGAGATCTTCCTCGGCGACTTCCCCCTGATGACTGAGAATGGCACTTTTATCATCAATGGTACCGAGCGAGTTGTCGTCAGCCAATTGATACGCTCGCCCGGCGTCTACTTCGACGTCGAGGAGGACCGGGTTACCGGTCGGCGGCTTGGTAGAGCCAAACTCATTCCTGATCGCGGGGCCTGGATGGACTTCGAGACCCGCAAGTCTGATTATCTCACTCTCAAGTTCAACCGCAAGCGCACTTTGCCTGTCACCATTCTATTGCGGGCTTTAGCGGCAGTGGATGATCGAACGGGGAGCGATATCCTGAGCAGTGGGAGTGACGAGGAGTTACTGGCGCTTTTCCAGGACGCTGACAGCAATCCTCAGCATCAGTACATTCCCACTACTATCCGTCAGGAGCCAGACTGGGCGCCAAAAGATGGGCGTACGTTGGCTGAGGAGGCGCTGTTGGAGTTCTACCGCCGTATGCGTCCTGGCGACCCGCCCACGTTGGAGAATGCACGTGAGTATCTGGAGCAGCAAATTTTCGATCCCCGGCGCTACGATCTGCAGCGGGTGGGCCGTTACAAACTGAACCAGCGGCTTGGCCTCAATATAAGCCTCGAACATCGTACCATCACCAAGCGGGACTTGGTGGCCCTGGTAGAGCGTATGATTCGCATTAACAATGGCATCGTTGATGCCGACGATATTGATCATTTAGGTAATCGTCGCGTCAAGACGGTCGGTGAGTTAGTTCAAAATAAATTACGGATTGGTCTGCGTCGTATGGAACGGGTGGTGGTGGAGCGTATGTCCATCCGTGAATCTGAGTCGCTGACCCCGGTTAACTTGATTAACATTCGTCCGGTCGTGGCGTCCGTCCGCGAGTTCTTTGGCTCTAGCCAGCTCTCGCAGTTTATGGAACAGACCAACCCACTGGCAGAACTGACCCACAAGCGCACTCTTTCGGCGCTGGGACCGGGTGGGCTGCGGCGCGAGCGAGCCGGTTTCGACGTGCGCGATGTGCATTACAGCCACTATGGGCGTATCTGCCCTATTGAGACCCGAGAGGGACCCAATATCGGGTTGATTGGCCGTCTGGCAACCTACGCCCGTGTCAATTCGCTGGGCTTTGTCGAGACGCCTTATCGTAAGGTGACTCACGCCGTAGAGCCCACCGTCGAGGCGCTTACCGGTCAGACGTTGAAGGAGGACGTGGTGCACCCTGAGAGCGGCGAGGTAGTAGCCGAGGCAGGGACGGAGGTGACGCCCGATCTGGCCGGGCGGATCGCTACGCTGGGCCTCAGGGATGAAGTTTCCATCGTGACGGTGGTGAGTGGTGAGAGTGTGTATCTCTCGGCCGATAAGGAAGACCTCAGCACGGTTGCGCAGGCCAGTGCCGAGTTGGACGAGCGAG
>JAUWOI010000084.1 GCA_030612185.1 Anaerolineae bacterium | reverse complement strand
GTGGGCGGCCCAGTCCACCCCGCGTCCCAGCAGCGTTCCCAGCGCCAGGCCGAGAACGCCTCCCAGAAAGCCGATCAGGGCCGCCTCGACGATAAAGAGCCGCAGCACATCCCCTCGCGAGGCGCCGATGGCCTTCATGATGCCGATCTCGCGCGTCCGTTCGTAGACGGCCATGATCATAGTGTTGATGACGCCCAGGGCAGCCACGAAGAGGGCCAGGCCGCCCACCGACCCCAGCAGGGTGTTGAGCACGGCGAAGATCCGGTTCGCCAGGTCGAGGAAAGTGCGCAGCGAGCGGGCCTGGAAGCCCATAGCCTTGACCCGGTCCTCCACCGCCGGCACCGCCGCCAGGCTCCTGGCCTTGACCACCAGGCCGTCGTAGCCCCGCGTCTCCAGCAGGTCGGGTTGCCCGTACCACCAGCGCTTGATGTCCGCCGCGTCCTCCACGCCCAGTTCGACGGCGCTCCGCTGTCCCTCCTTGACGCCCAGCACCGTCACGGGGAACTCCCCGGTCTCGCCACGGGGCAGGCGCACGGTGAGCGTCACCACCTGCCCCACCAGTGCACCGTAGTCGCCGCCGCCCAGGTCGCGGGCCAGTCGTGCAGAGAGGACAACGCCTCGCGCCTCACCGGGGTCCAGTTGCCTTCCAGCCAGCACCTGCGATGATCCCTCAAAGGGGCTGAGCTGTTCCGTGCTGCTTTGCACCCGGGCCGGGGCTGCCCGCTCGCCCCACTTCACACTCAAGTCCAGGTACGAGGGCAAATCCACCAGCGGGGCGACGCTGTCCACCTCGGGCATCCGGCGCAGTGTTTCTACCGCCGCCGGAGTGATGGGCACTTCCGGTCGGGAATCCGCGTAAGAGTCGAAACCGCCGGCCTCCATGTGTTGTGGCGAGACGATGGACGCACCTGGTCGGGTCTCAGCGTAGGTGGCAAAACCGCCGGTTTCGGCGCGGGGCGGCGTGACGAAGACCGATTCCAGCCCCATCGCCTCGATGTTGCGCTGCACTTCCCTTTCCACGCCTACCGCCACCGAGAGCATAGCCACGATGGTGATGATGCCGACGAAGACGCCGATGACGGTCAGACCGCTGCGCACGATGCGTCGGCTAAAGTTGGCGAAGGCGCTGCGCAGCAGATCGGCCAGGCGCATTGATGGCGGCGTGCCTTCTGATGCCTGTCCTGAGCGTAGTCGAAGGGCTCCCCCGCTCCTTTGCCCCCCTGCCTCCCTGCTCCGCTGCTCGCTTTCCTCGACGCGCGCCACACGGCCGGCGCGCAGGTAGAGCACCCGGTCGGCGACGGCGGCCGCGGCGGGATCGTGGGTGACCAGGAGCACCGTCACGCCGCGCTCTCGGTTCAGCCGGCGCAGGCGGGCCAGGATCCCCGCGCCCGTTTGGGTGTCCAGGTTGCCCGTGGGTTCGTCGGCCAGGATGACGGCCGGGTCGTGCACCAGTGCCCGGGCGATAGCCACGCGCTGCTGCTCTCCCCCCGAAAGTTGTGTCGGGTAGTGATCCAGCCGGTGGCCCAGGCCCACCTGTTCCAGCAGAACGCGGGCCTGGGCTTCTCGCTCCCGGCGCGGGACGCCGGCGCACATGAGGGGCAGGGCGGTGTTCTCCAGGGCGGTCAGGCGCGGCAGCAGGTTGAAGGTCTGGAAGACGAAGCCGACGCGCCGACGGCGGTGGTGGGTCAGTTCTGTCTCCCTGGCCGACCCCAACTCGACCTCGTCCACCCATACCTGGCCGCCCGTGGGCCGCTCCAGTCCGCCCACCAGATGGAGCAGGGTAGACTTGCCGGAGCCGGAGACGCCGGCCACGGCCACGAACTCACCACGGCATACCCCCAGGTCCACACCCGCCAGCGCCTCCCCCGTGCCCTCGCCGATGCGGTAGTGGCGGGTGAGTTCCTGGGTGAGGACGGCCAGGTCCGTCATTGCAGGGACTCGGCGACCCGCAGCGCCTCCTCGCCGGAGATGGCTCCGCTCACGGTGAAGGTCCGCCCGTCCTCGGTCCACGCCAGGAAGACTTTGGTGCCCTCCTCGTTTTCATTGGTGAAGAGCGTCCCCGTGGTGCCCCGCAGCGAGACGGGCTCGCCGGAAGCGGGAGGGGGCTCCACGGCCCGCCCATCGGTACCCTGACCGACGGCGAAGGGCCCTTGGGCCGACTCATAGCGGAGCACGAGGGCGTCGCCCATCTTCAGCACGTCACCGAGCGTGGCGCCCTCGGGGAGGTGGGACGGCGTCAGTAGATCGAAGTCAGCCTCGGCCTCGTCCAGGCTCAGGTGCTGGGGCAGGCGATCCTCTATCAGCAGCACCTCGACCCCGTCCGGAATCTGGAACGTGAACAGGTCGTCGGACAGGCCCATGTCCAGTTCCACCAGTTCAGCCGTCACCTGGCCCTGGCCAATAGAGCCGCCGTCGAAAGCCGCCTGCAAGGGCACCCAGCGGGCCTGGTCTACCCACGCCGTCCCCGTGCCTCCGGTCGCCGCCACCTCGGACATCTCTTCGGGACGAGGCACGAACTGGAGGCTGTAGGCTGCGTGGCCTGCCACCTCTTCGGTGCCCAGGAGCGTCACCTCGCTGACCCGCAGCAGCCAGTCTACGAACGTCTGAGGGGAGTCGAAAGGCAACTCGCCTTCATAGGCGGGCATCTGTTCGGCATCGCGCATCTCTTCGACCGCGCCCGTCCAGACAGTGTTGCGTGCCGGGACGTAGAGCCAGAACTGCTCCCCATCACTGACGGCCACCGCACCCTGGGCCTCGGCCTCGCTCGTCTCCCGCACCTCGGCCCGGAACTTGGGGTGGGCATCCCCCTCGGGCGGCTTCTTGCCCCAGACCTCGAGAGTGGCCCAACCGCTCCTGTCGGGCGTGTCGGCCTCGACCAGCAACACGGCGTGGCCGTCCTGGGCGGCGTCCAGGGTCTCGACGGCGCGGGTCAGGACCTCCTCGGGCGTGGGGTCACCGTTGAAGGCGGCCAACGCCAGCCCGCCGACCCCCAAAGCCAGGATGGCTACCAGAAGTACTAATAGTCTCTTACCTTTTGCGCTCATCATATTCCCTCCTTCGTGAGATTTCGCTTGAAAATCTTCGCCTGGCGCGACTTTCAGCCGCAACCATTGACAGTTCAAACCTTCGTGGCTTCACGCCACATCCATTGTACACCGCCTGGCCAACCTTCGCACGTCTTGCAAGTGAACCATCCCGTGCCCCGAACTGTCCTCCTTGTCCCTCAAGGCGGTTAGCAAAACCACCCTACGTTAGTAGCGAACGCCCTGGACGTACAATTCGTAGCGGGCATAGGGTTCATACTTGATGCGCAGATCAAACGAAGCGCTGGCCCCTGGCTCAATGCCTCCGAGCACCACGGTGGACCCCTCGCTCACGATTCGCCCGTCGGCGTCCATCAGCACCCCGGCAATGGTCGCGCTCTTGACGGTGAAGTCATTCTTGTTGGTCACCGTCCCCGTGATACGGACATTGCCAATACCGTCGTTGGATACATTGAGATTGCTCACAGTCACAGATGCCGGTTCGTGCCACGTGTGAAAGGCCATGGGTTGACCATAAGGATGCAATCCGTAAGCGGCGTAATTCCGCTCGTAGATTTCGATGCTGAAAGGACATTCCGCGCCCGGCTCCAGGAATGGACATGGGCAGTATGTGTCAACCGGGCCATGCGGATACAGCCCATCCTCGTCGGACCCCTGACCAGAGGGACCCAGAGTGTAGAAAGTAGCATGGATCCCTACGCCTTCATACGTTTCAGATCCGTCGTTGCGCACCACTCCTGTTACCTTGTATTTACCCTCTTTGATGCGGACAGTGTCCACCTGGATGGTAAACGGCGGACCAGGGCTCGTCTCCTCAAGTCGGGTGATTTCTAACGATGATGCATCGGTCGTTGTGGTCGCTCCCGCTGAGGCAGACTGGGACAGTGAAGAGGCTGGCGCTTCGGTCGGTATCCCGGTCGGCACGCTAGTCGGCGCGACGGCCGCCGTCGTGGATGGGGCAACTGTAGGTGTCGGCGTCGGCGTGCACGTAGGAGCCACCTTGGGTAACGGGGTATAAGTGGGATAGGGCGTATAGGTAGGGTAAGGCGTATAGGTGGCTGCCGGCTGGGCAGCGTTTTGCGCCTCCTCGACCACTGGAGCTGAGGTGGCCGTCCCTGGTGCGCCACAGGCTGTTAGCAAAACAGCGGTCAAAAGCATCGGAATCACGTAATGTCCTGTTTTCAAGAGTTGGTATCGCACTTCAATCCTCCCAATTCACCAATCTACCAGTTTCCCAATCCACCAACCTATTCGTACCGCAGCGCCTCGATAGGATTCATGCCCGCCGCCTGGTTGGCGGGATAGATACCAAAGAACAACCCAATGGCAAGCGAAAAGCCCACGGCCATCACCACCGAATCTAGCGTGACCACCGAAGTCAGCAATCCCGTCATATCCACCAGCTTGCCCAGGCCCACGCCCAGCAGGATGCCGATCACTCCACCCAGCAGGCTCAGTACCACCGCTTCCAGCAAGAACTGGATCAGGATATCCGCCTTCCGCGCCCCCACCGCCTTGCGGATGCCGATCTCCCGCGTCCGCTCCGTCACCGACACCAGCATGATGTTCATGATGCCGATGCCCCCGACCAAGAGCGAGATGCCGGCGATGGCCCCCAGAAAGGCCGTCATGATGCCCGTGATCTCGTTGGCCATCTCCAGCATGTCAGCCTGGTTCATCACGTTGAAGTCATCCTCCTCGTCTGGGGCAAGGTCGTGGCGGTCCCGCAGCAACACCGTGATCTCGTCAACGACCGCGTCCGTCTGATCCTCTGAGGCCGCCTCCACGCTGATGGAGTTCACGATGGTCTCTCCCAGGGAATTGCGCCCGTCAAAGATCTTGGTCTGGGCCGTCGAGATGGGGACGAACACCCCTTCGTTCGGATCATTCATCCCGGAACTGCTTTGCTCGGCCAGGACGCCCACCACGGTCAGCGAGGCCCGCCCACCACCGGGGATGGTAACCTTGATCTTTTGCCCCACCGGATCAAAGCCACCAAAGAGGTCTATCGCGGACTGGTAGCCCAGCACAGCCACATTGCCTCGCCTGTCCACATCCTTACCCTCGATGAAGCGCCCGTTCGCCACTTCCACCCCATTGTAGGCATCCTGGTACTCTGGCGTCACTCCTGTCACCGAGACGTTGACGTTTTCGTCACCGAAGATGACCTGAGTGCTCCGCCCAAACTGCGGGGCGACAACCACGGCGTCGGGTACGTTGCTGGGATCGGCGATGGCCTCGGCATCGTCGTCAGTGAGCGAAGCGCTACCGACTGCACCTTGCACCGGACCCATTCCTCGAGCAGCGCCGGCACTCACAAAGATCAAATTGGAACCAATGTCGTTTATCTGCTGGGTGATGGAAGCCTGCGCCCCCTCGCCGATGGACATCAGGGCGATGACCGACCCCACGCCGATGATCACTCCCAGCATCGTCAGGCCAGAACGCATCTTGTTCACCGCCAGCCCGTCCAGGGCCACTCGTAGGTTCTCTAATAGGTCTGTTATCATCGTTTTGTCTCCTTCAGAAACCAGGTTTTTAGGAAAAAACCTGGTTTCTTACCCATTTGCAACTATCCCATCTCGCAGTCGCACGATCCGCTCCGCCTGTTGGCCAATCTCCTCATCGTGCGTGACCATCACCACGGTGATGCCTTTGTCCCGGTGTAACCGGTGCAGGATTCCCATCACCTCAGCGCCGGCTTTGGAGTCCAGGTTGCCGGTCGGCTCGTCGGCCAGGATAATGGGGGGAGCGTTCACCAGGGCGCGGGCGATGGCCACCCGCTGTTGCTCTCCGCCAGAG
Source organism: Anaerolineae bacterium (assembly GCA_030612185.1). Next base: position 5,935 of record JAUWOI010000084.1, on the reverse strand, counting down.
AGTTCGGTCGGCTGGTGATCCATCCGATCGCTTAAGCCCACCATCCCCAGCGTCTCCTGCGCCCGCCGCTTCCGCTCGGCAGAGGGGATCCGCGCTCCATCCCGTGTGTATTGCATAGGCAGCATCACCTGCTTCAGCGCGCTGGTGCGGGCCAGCAGGTTGAAGATCTGGAAGACGAAGCCGATCTGCCGGTTGCGAATGGCCGCCAGTTTGTCATCGCTCAGCCCACTTACCTCGGCGCCATTCAGCCGGTACGAGCCGCCGGTCGGCGTGTCCAGGCAGCCGATGACGTGCATCAGTGTGGATTTGCCGGAGCCAGAAGGCCCCATGATCGCCACCCACTCCCCTTGCTCAATCTGCAACGATACCCCGCGCAGGGCGTGGACCTCTACTTCGCCCATCTGGTAGACCTTCGTGACGTTCTCGATCTTAATCATGCTAGTGCTCCCCGCCGAACATACGCATCGGGCCAAACATTTGCCCGGAGCCTTGAGTAACGCTGGCGACCACGACCACGACGTCCCCTTCGACCAAACTCAGGGCACGCCCTTCGGCCAGGCCGCTGACGATCTCAACCTCCGTGTCGGTCATCACCCCCAACTCCACCTCTACCCGCTCGATCTGGTGGCCATCGGCCAGCCGGTTTACGTAGGATTGCCCTCCCTCGGTGTGGACGGCGCGCAGGGGGATGATCAGCGCGTTCTCCTGGCTGACCATGACAATCTCCACGTCGGCCGTCATCCCGGCGCGCACGGGCAAATCGGTCGGCGCCAGGCGGATAGTGACCGGGTAGAGCACCACGCCGGACTGGGTGGTGGCAACGGGGGCGATGTGCGTCACCTCGCCGGTCAGTCCGGCGTCGGAAAAGGCGTCCACGCTCACCAGTGCCTCCTGGCCGACCGTGATCTGTGCCACGTCGGTCTCGTCCAGGTTGACGTCCACCACCAGCGTCGCCAGGTCGCTTATCACCACGACGGTGGCCTGCCCCGCGCTGGCCGTCTCGCCCACTTGGATGTTCATCTCGGTGACCGTGCCACTCACCGGGGCGACCAAGACCGTCTCCTCCAGCGCGCGCCGCGCCGATTCCAGGCTGAGTTGCGCCTGGGCCAGCGAGAGTTCCAACTGCTTCAACTGGAGAGGCTCGCTCTCCAGCGCCACCTGTGCGTTGAGCACCTTGGCCCAGGTATTCTGCACATTCTCCTCGCTGATGCCGACGACCGCCAGGCTGTAGTTCGCCTGCGCGACCTCCAGGTTATACTGTGCGTTTTTCAAGGTGCGCTCAGTCGCCTCCCGCTCGCTCTCCAGGGCGTTTTTCATCCATCTTACGTTGAGTTCCCAATCCCGGGCCTGATCCCAGGCGTTGTCATAGTTCTCTTGGGCCTCAACGAGCGCGTCCTGAGCCTGCTCCAGGCTGACGCGGGCCGACGTGAGTTGCGTGCCAGGGAGCGCGGCAAGCGCAGCCGCTTCCTCATAGCCGACCTGGGCAGTGTCCAGGTTAGCCTGCGCCAACCCAGCCTCCGCCTCGATCTGCGCCGACGCCAGGTTGATCTCCGCCTGGGTCACCTGAAACTCGGCATTGGCAACTGCTTCGCGGGCATCAGTGTCATCCAGTCGGGCCAACACATCGCCCGTTTCCACCTGTTGCCCCTCCTCTACCAGTACCTCGACCACCTGCCCGCCTGACGAAAAGGCCAGCGAGACCTCAGCATTGGGGGCCAGGTTGCCGGCCGTGTCAACCGTGACCCGCAGCGTGTCGCGCCGGACGACGGCTGTCTCCATCTCTGCCTGAGCCTCGGCTACGGCTTGCCGTCGACCCACGACGTACTGATAGCCGATCAAGCCCAGCCCCCCAACCACGACTACGACTGCTACAACGATCCACCATTTCTTGCTCATACGTTTCCTCCTATGGATACTCCCAATAACGCCGGGCGCAGGTCGGCAGCCCAGGCGCGGATGGACTCCCAATCGCGGAAGTCACCCTCTGGCGTCCCCATCGCCTTCATCATCAGTCGAAAGACGAAAGACAACTTGCTGTAGTCCATCACTCCTGCGAAGAGACCCACATCCACCGGCTGCACTATCTCGCACACCGGGTCCAGGTAGGCCGCCACCGTGCGGCGGTTCTCCTCCGTGTCATCCTCCAGTGTCATGCAGCCGAGGAAGTAGGCCACGGGTACCCGGCTCAATGGTTCTCGGTGTGTCTCCACGAACTGCACCGCCTCGGGCAACCACCTGCCCATGCGAATGGCGCTGCCCACGATCACCGCTCGGTAGGGGCTCACGTCGGTCACGTTTTTCGCCAGGCGCACGTCCACCGCCGCCCCTGCTTCGCACAGTGCCTGTCCGACGGCCTCGGCCACCTCGCCAGTGGATCCACACCCGCTGGCGTAGGCCACCAGAATCTTATCGCTCATATCGTCTTCACCTCCACAGACTGATTCGTTGAACTCTACCACCGGCTGTCGCGTGCCCAATACTGTCAGGCCACAACAGGCCAGCGCCGTAACGCCGACCGCTCCTCCGGTCAGCGCCAGAAAACGCCTTCGGCTGATCTTGTTCTGTTCGCTCATTTATCCTCCCGCTTCCTGTTCGCTCTCGTCAGTGCCGCTGGTGCGGCTTTTGCCTCTCAGTTTACAGGAACCTTGTGTAGAAATTATGGAGATGCGATGGAGGAATAGTGGAGATTGGAGATCGGAGATTAGAGATTAGAGATTAGAAATTGGAGATTGGAGGTGGCAGTGAACTTATGGGTAATCACCAAGCCACCAAGTCACCAATCCTGGGCTTGACAAATCAGCCGAAATATGATACTAAACCAGTCACACTACCCGAGTGCAAGTCTATCAATCTCAAATCAACAAATCTTAAATCCCCACAAGGAGTAGATATTATGAATAGCGGCTTCAAGACCCAGTGTGTGCCTGATTACAGGCTTCTGACACAGGAACAGATCGAAGAAATTCACCGGGCGAGTCTGGAGATTCTGGAAACCGTCGGCGTTCGAGTGCCCCACGAGGAAGGTCTTCAACTCCTGAGAGACGCCGGATGCCGGGTGAAGGAAGACAACGTCGTTCAGATCCCCAACTGGTTGGTAGAAGAGTGCATCCGCAGCGCCCCTTCTCGCATCACCATGTACAACCGGAAAGGGGAAGAGGCAATGCGCCTGGAGGGACGTAACATCTACTTCGGGTTGGGAACGGACTTGATCAGCACGTGTGATCTGAAGACAGGTGAGACCCGGCCTTCGCGCCTGCAAGACGTGGTCAATGCGGCCACGGTCGCGGACTACTGCGAGGAGGTTGACTTCATCGCCTCTTTTGCCCTGCCGAATGACGTCCCGACCAACACGATGTACGTCGAGTGCGCCAAGGCCATGATGGAGAACTCAGTCAAGCCAATCTTTTTCACCGCGGCCGGGCAGGAGGATCTGGCGGTCATTATCGAGATGGCTGCGGCCGTGGCCGGTGGAGAGCAGGCTCTGAGGGAGAAGCCCTTTCTCATCCACTATTCCGAGCCTACAGCCCCGCTGACACACTCGCATGGCGCGGTGCGTAAAGTCTTCCTCTGCGCCGAAAAGGGAATCCCAATTTGCTACACCCCCGGGGATAGTCTTGGGGCCACCACCCCGGTGACCCTGGCCGGCGGCATCGCGCAGGCCAACGCCGAAGCCCTGAGTGGCATCGTCCTGCACCAGGTCAAGAGCAAAGGGGCGCCAATTATCTCTGGCTTCGTGGTCGTCCCCCTGGACATGAGAACAGGCATCTTTTCCTATGGCGCGCCCGATTTGCGATTGACCAATTCGGCCTTTGCCGACATCTTTCACTATTATGGGATCCCCATGTGGTCAACGGTTGGCAGTGATGCCCACTGTCTTGACGCGCAGGCGGCCATGGAGCATGCCTTCGGAACTCTGTTGGCTGCGCTGGACGGGGCCAACTTGATTCACGACATCGGTTATCTGGGGCAGGGACTACTCAGCAACCCCGCCGCGATCGTCATGTGCGATGAGATCATTGGCTATGTGAAGCGGATCATCCGTGGCTTCGATATCGGTCGAGAGATGATGAGCATTGATGTGATCCGCAAGGTCGGGCCGGGCGGCAATTTCCTGACCCAGAAGCACACCGCGACCCACTTTCGGCAAGAACTCTGGCGGCCCAAGTTCTTGAACCGCGACACTCCAAAGGCGTGGATGAAGAAGGGAAGTCAGACATACGAAGAAACTGTGACTCACAAGGCTCTCGAAATCCTTGAAACGCACCAGGCTGAGCCACTGCCGGAGGATGTTCGTCAGAAGATCAATGAAATTGCCAGAGAGGCCGAAAGGGCGCTGGCAGAGATACAGTTCGTGGCGTAACGCAGCCAGCCTGCGCTTACTACTCCTACTCAAAGGTGCAAGGCACGCCCACGTGTCGGGTTGACCCATACGCACGTGGCGTGGGCGTGTTCGCTTCTTGACAATCCTCCAATCGAGGAGACCTCTGTTTTCTTGAATTTGACAGATTACCCAGAATACGGTATTATAATACCAGACTATTATAGTGCTATAGTAAAGGCACATACAATGACAAACGCTGAACTGGCTATCCTGAACCTCATCGCCGAGCAGCCCCGCCACGGCTACGAGATCGAGCGGGTGATCGAGGAGCGCGGGATGCGCGAGTGGACGGAAATCGGCTTCTCCTCCATCTACTACCTGCTCAAGAAACTGAAACGGGACGGGCTGATCGAGGGGCAGTTGGAGGAAGCCAAGCGCGGCCCGGCGCGCAAGGTCTACCGGACCACCCCAGCCGGGACAGATGCGCTGCGTGCCGGCGTGCTCGACGCGCTCTCGGTGCCACGCCGCTGCTACTTGCCCTTGCAGTTGGGGCTGGCTAACCTCCCCGGCATCTCGCCCGCCGAGGCACTGGCGGCACTGCGACAGTACCACGACAGCCTGGCCGGCAGGCTGGAGCACGTGCAGACGCACTGGGAAGGCCAGCGCCCCCTGCCCTACTTCGTGGACGCGATGTTCGACCACAGCGTGACGATGATTCGGGCTGAGATAGAATGGGTGGAGAGATTCATAGAGCAGATGGAGGGAAGACAATGAGAAAGAAACCGTCTAAAATCGATTTCAAGAAAGAGTGGAAACACCTGTATCGGCCTTCGGCCAAGGAGTTCGTGGTGATTGACGTGCCGCCGATGAACTTCCTGATGATTGACGGCCACGGCGACCCCAACACGGCGCAGGAGTATCAGGACGCGGTCGAGGCGCTGTACGGGGTGGCCTACAAACTCAAGTTTATGAGCAAGAAGGAGAAGGGGATGGATTATGTCGTCCCGCCGATGGAGGGGCTGTGGTGGGTGGAGAACATGGAGGAGTTCACCACAGAAAGCAAAAGCGCATGGGATTGGACGATGATGATCATGCAACCGGAGTGGATCACCCAGGAGATGTTTGAAGAAGCGCTCAAGCAGGTGGAAAAGAAGAAGAACCCGCCTGCGCTGTCCAGGCTCAGGCTGGAGGTTTACCACGAGGGCCTTGCGGTACAGATTATGCACATCGGCCCTTATGATGCGGAAGCCCCGATGATAGCCAGGATGCACACCTTTATTGACGAGAATGGCTATGAGCCGGCCGGCAAACATCACGAGATCTACCTGGGCGACCCGCGCAAGGTCGCGCCGGAAAAACTCAAAACCGTGCTCCGGCAGCCGGTCAGGAAGGTATGAGGAGACGAGGAAATGAGGAAACGAGGAGGCAAGAGATGACACTCAAACCATTGAAAGGATTCAAGTCACTGACGACGCAGCAATTCCCGTTTTGAGATGGTTGTGGGAGATTCTCCGCCAAAATTCGCCCAATAAAGCCTGCGGGTGGGGATTGATAGCCAATTTTGGGCCTAAAATGGGATGCTGTCCCTATGGAATTGCCAAAACGGGAATTGCT
>JAUWOI010000371.1 GCA_030612185.1 Anaerolineae bacterium | reverse complement strand
GTGGGCGGGTAGCGTAGACCACGGGCGGCAGGCGCTCCGCCTGGCGGCGGGCCTCTTTGGGCGCGCTGTTCCATACCTGCAAGGCCACGCTGGCCAGGTCCACGTCTTCGTTCTCGTCTTCGTCGAGCACGCTGGTCTTTTCGGTGTACAGGTCGCGCAACTTTTCGGCCACCTCTTCGCCGAAGAACGATTCATCGGTGCCGATGACCTCCTGGTTTTCCTGCAAGCGCTGGCTGAGCCGGGCGCGCAGGCGGATGATATGCTCTATGCCCTCAGCGGGCTCGAACAGATAGACCAGGATCGTGTCGCGCTGCTGTCCGATGCGGTCCACACGGCCAGCCCGCTGGATCAGGCGGATGATGGCCCAGGGCAGGTCATAGTTGACGACGATGGCGCAGTCTTGCAGGTTTTGTCCCTCGGCCAGCACGTCTGTGGCAATCAGGACACGCAGTCCTGTTTCGCCGGGCTTGAGCGTGTAGTTGTTGCTGTGCGGGCTGAAGCGCCGCGCCAGGGCCGTCGGATCGGCCGCCTGGGACGTGACGGCGGACATATCCACAACGCCCCACTGCTGAAGTTGGTCGGCCAGGTAGCGCGCAGTGTCGGCAAACTGGGTAAAGACCAGCACTTTCTCGCCGGGGTGCTTTTCGGTCAGCAGATGATGGAGGGCATCCAGTTTGGCATCGCGCTGGGGGTCCCAGGGGCCAGCCATGACAACGAGCCCCAGCAAGGCTTTGGCATCATCCAGCAAATCCTTTCGCAGACCATCGCCTTCGAAAAAGAAGCGATGGCTCAACCACTGGAAGCGAGTCCGATATTGTGTCTGGTAGGCTTCGTAGACCTGTGCCGCGCGGGCTCGGTAGACGTCGAGACTGTCACCCGCAACAGTGGCGGCATCCTCGTAGGGCAAGATGGCATCTTGCCCCGTCTCAGTGGCGAACGTCTCAGATTCAGTGTCGGAGATGGCCGTATCCAGCACAGCCGCGTCCTGGGTGCCGATGGGGATAGGCAAGCCGTTTTCCAGCGCGTGCAGCGTAACCAGATTGCGCAGGACGTGGCGTCGAAGCGAGAGCAGAAAACTGCCGCCGCTGCTCTCCAGCCGCTTGAACAGGTTGGTGCGCGAGAAGCCGATCAGACGCCTGCCGGCGCGGTTCAGGTTGTCCATGATACGCTTTTCTTCCGGATTTGCGCTCTTTTCGGCCCTGGGATGCAGGTAATTCGCCAGCCCGTAACGAGGCAAGGATAGACTCTGAATCACATCCACGACGCTGTCGCGGTAGAGGCGGGCATATTGATCGTTGGGATCGGTATCGTCAAGGTCGAATGGGAGTTTGCACGGCCGGCGTTGGGGGAAGTACGATCGTTGGTCGCCCAATAGAACGTAATGACGCCGCTTTTCATCATCGTATTGGGCGTAGTTGTCCACGATGAAACGGCGGGTGCGACGCACCATGAAGAGGCGCATCAGGTCGCGCCAGTCGTCGGGGAAGTCGCTTTGCTCGAAAGCCCGCAGCGAGCGAGGTGAAGCCTGGTAACGAGCCCTGAAGTCGGCTTCGTTGTAGCCCAACGCTCTCCACGCCTGAAAGAACTTTTCGGGGCGCAGGCCCAGGTCGCAGTTCTCGTCCAGGAAGAGCCGCAACTGGTTGCCGACGTCGGTATACTGCTTGTTGTAGGGGGTGGCGGTGACCAACAGGCAGCGGGCATCGTTGGCCTCAATGTACTCGTGGATAGCCCGGTAGCGCTTGCCCTCCCGGTTGCGCAGGTTATGGCTTTCGTCAACGATGACCAGACGGTAGCGGCGCAGGTCGGGTAACTCATCCAGTACCCTGCCGATGGACAGGACGCGGGCGATCAGACCATATTGCTCGACGTACTGCTGCCACATGCTGGCCAGTCTGGGCGGGCACAGGATGAGAGTGTTGCTGCCCTCGTCTTCCTGGAAGATTTTGGCAACGGCCGTGGCCATAAGCGTCTTGCCCAGGCCTACCACGTCGCCCAGCAACACACCGCCGCGCCGGTGCAGGTGGCGCGCAGCCAGCGACACGGCCTTTGCCTGAAAGTCAAGTATCACCCCCTGAAATTCCTTGGGCAGACTGAATTCTCGTTCGCCTTCCCGTGCTTCCTGGGAGAGGTGGTAGATCATCTTCAGGTAGACCAGGTAGGGAGCAACCAGTTCCTCTCTGGCCCAACTGGTCTCAATGAGGGTCGCCAGTTCGTCGGAGATGTCGAAGGCAAAGGGATCGCTCCAGCGGTCGTCGAACCAACGTTGCAACTTGCGAGCGGCGTCCTGGTCCAACACATCCACGTTCAACTCACCTTGTCCCGATAAGCCAGCCTGGGTCAGGTTGCTGCTGCCCAGGTAGGCAACCAGGGGGGCAATCGGGTCGGCGCGGCGGGCCAGGTAGAGATTGGCGTGCAGCAGATGGCGCAGAAAGAGTTTTGTCCGCACCTGGCGGGCGCGAAGTTGGCGGGCCAGGTGCTGCAGGGCGCGCTCAGCCTTGGCGGTTGGCACGCCGAACTCCAGTTGTTCTTTGAAACTCTCGGCTGCCTTACGTCGCAGTCGGGCGGCGGTCGGACCATCCAGCAAAGTCTCTTGCCGGGCCGCCCGTTGCGCCAGGCGCATGTCTTCTTCCGGGGCGCGATGCATCCCCACCAACACGCGCACACAGTGGTCATCGTTGCCGTCGAAGCGGGCGGCCACGATGTCGGCCAGCCGGCCCCAGCCACGCAGGTTGAAATAGCCGACGCAGCAATCGGCCGATTGCGCATCCTGCAACGTAACGCGCAGGGCGTCCAGAAGGTGCTGCTCAATGTTATCGTAGATCGTGGGCATAGTGTATCGTGGCTCTCCTGCGATGTCCAGTCAGCGCACTTACGCAGCCTGTCCTTGGGAGCGAGGAGCATTCATTTCCTCCACTCGTCGGGTGCACACTTGATTGTAGCCCATATTGAGTTTGCGGTCAACCCGGCGCGGCCATAAAACGAAGCGAGCACGACAATCCAAGCCAACCAACAAACAAACCAACTAACAAACAAACAATCCTGCCTCACCAATTGCAACTCAGGACACCCAATCTGCGTATATGAAAGCGAGGTTAACCGAAAGGAGGGGTAGATACGATGTTGAATTTGCTGATCTGGCTGATCAAGTTGGCGTTTGTGCTGGTGGCGGTGGTGCTGATGGTCACGCTGGGACTGGTGGGGGTGATCATATTGCTGGTCGGCGTGTGCCTGATCCCAGTGCTAGGGATAGGGCTGCTGATCCTGCCCATCGGCCTGGGCTTCCTTCTAATAGCCTGGCTGATCGCGATGCTGCTATAGACCACGCACGCCGGTTGCCTGCCTCCCGCCTGTCCCTTGCCTTTGCGCCGGTGAGAGAAATGTCCAGGCAGAAGGGGGCATAGGTGCAAACTCACTCAGGTGCGCGAACCCGACAGGCGTTCCTCGATCTCATGGACTAGGAACGGTAGATTAGGCTGGGTGAAACTGATCCCAGGGGCCGGAATGCGGTGGTGACGTACATCCGGGGGAATGTGTTTGTGATGTGGGTGGGTGCTGGCCAGCATAGGATCATGAGGATGAGGCTGGGGATCGTACCAATAGAGCCGTTCGTCACCCGCGTACACGGAATAGGAGTAGTCCAGCAGCAAGCCACGAGCGAAGTCAATCACTTCGTTTGCGCGCAGTTCAAGACCGCCCCGAAAGCGCACTACACCGCGCACCGTTCCCGCCGTGGCGCTGGTCGTGTAGAAGTGGAGGGTGGACTGTTCAATCCAGGGCGAGACCGAGGGCAATGCATAGACTAGACGCTCGTACTCGGCACGGGATGGAAAGGACATCAGTCCAGCACTGCCACGGGTTCTCGCCGCCTCAGCCGGATGCCCTCAGGCGAGGCTTGCATGCGAGCGACTTCTTCACAGCTCAAGCGGTCGAACATTTCGAGTCGATGCTGGCGCAACTTGCAGTAGCCAGCCCACTCGCTGAAATCCTCAAGGTGCTCGCCGTCATCCAGCATTCCCTGCGAATAGAGTTCGTAGAAGCGGTCGGAGGAAAGCCAGTAAATACGCTCGTAGCGCCGCAGGATTTCATCGGCCACCCGCAAGTCGTCAATGATCTCGCTGATTGTCAGATCCATAACCGACCTCCCAACCCGATTATACCTTCATCTTTCGGTCTGTCAATCACAGGTTCATTCCTTCCACCCGCCGCTGCAACTCGTACAGTCTATTGATCGCTTCCAGCGGCGTCATCGTCGAGACGTCCAGTTCCCGCAGCGCCTCCACCACCGGGTGCTCGTCGGCAAAAAGCACCGGCTGGTGGGGCTCCGGCGCGGGGGTGCCGGGGCGGAACTCGCCGCTCTCCAGTTGCTCCAGCAACTCCTCGGCCCGATGGACGACCGGGCGCGGCACGCCCGCCAACTGCGCCACGTGGATGCCGTAGGAGCGGTCCGCGCCGCCGGGCACGACTTTGTGCAGGAAAACGACGTGCCCGCCCTCCTCCACCACCTCCAGGTTATAGTTGCGCACCGCCGGCAGGTGCCCGGCCAGTTCGGTCAACTCGTGGTAGTGCGTGGCAAAGAGAGTCTGCGCCCGCCGCTCGGGGTGGTTGTGCAAGTATTCGACCACCGCCCAGGCGATGGAGAGGCCATCGTAGGTGCTGGTGCCCCGCCCGACCTCGTCGAGGATGAGCAGGCTGCGTTGCGTGGCGTGGTTGAGAATGTTGGCCGTCTCGACCATCTCGACCATGAAGGTAGACTGGCCGGAGGCCACCTCGTCCAATGCGCCGATGCGGGTGAAGATGCGGTCTACGATACCGATTCGCGCCCGCTCGGCGGGCACAAAACTGCCCATCTGCGCCATCAGGACGATGAGGGCATTCTGCCGTAAGTATACAGATTTACCGGCCA